>JAIRXN010000011.1 GCA_031268245.1 Treponema sp.
TTCTACTCATTTTATCTAATACGCAGTATATTAGCTATTAATAAAAATAACAAGCAGTATAATGCGTATTATAAACCGGTCTCCGGACTTTGGAGTACGAATACCAGCTTACCGCTGAACCAGCGATTTTACTTTTAGCCACGGATAATCACGAACCGCCCGAACAAGACGTATTCCAGCTTGACGGCGGGGAATTATATCCGGAAGATGAGCTTGTTTTGCCACGAAAGGCACGAACTTTTGCCTTGATAATATCGATTTTACCTCTATTTCAGCATAGTTTGAATGAAAGGGAAGAGAAAACTTTATGAACGCGGAGGGAAAATGAAGGGCAACTGTTCCGTTCGTGTCTGTTAGTGTCGTTCGTGGCAAATTTCTTCAGTAAATATCAAACTGCTGGAAGGGGCTCGGTAAGGGCTTGGAAATGCATAATATTAGAAGTATAATTACGGAGAGCCGGGAAAGGGGCAAAATGGCGCCGCCTGGGGCGTATCTTAATGCGGACTTTACCGTGCACGTGCACGGTATTCTAAGCAATAGAGAGGTATACTAATGATCCAGCCTCGTGTTTATTCCAATGACCATGTTTTTGCGGCCTTCCCTCTGGGAGGAATAGGAACCGGAACCATTTCTCTGGGTTCCCGCGGGGATCTGCGGGATTTTGAAATTTTTAACCATCCCGATAAGGGCTGCAAGCTGCCATTCAGTTTTTTCGCAATCCGCTGCGAAACGGAAGCCGGCGTTGACGCCAGGGTTCTTGAATCGCGGATACAGCCCGATTTTAACCAGGCCAGGGGTTATCATCCGAACCGGGTTACGGGTCTTCCCCATTTCAGCAGGAGTAGTCTTTCGGTTGCATATCCTCTGGCGGAACTTTGTTTTGAAGACGTGACTTTTCCCCTGGAAGTATCTTTGACCGCTTTTACTCCTTTTGTTCCTCTCAATGCGGATGATTCGGGGATTCCCGCCGCGGTTTTCCGTTACCGGGTAAAGAATCCCTCGGGAAAACCTGCAAAGGTTACGCTGGCGGCAACTATGCCGAATATCAACGGGTTTACGGGTTTTGACTGTTTTGAAAACTATAAGACGCCGCAGGGCTGCTTCAATATGTTCCGGAAGGAAGGCGGGATATGCGGTATTTTTATGGATGGGGAAGTTCCCGGGACGGCCCTGAATTACGCCAACAATGCGATCGTTACCGGCGAAGCTGATGTTTCGGTAAAACAGGAATGGCGGAAGACAGGCTGGTGGGACGGAATCTACGATTTTTGGGACGATTTCCGGAATAACGGCCGCCTGCATGACAGCGAACAGGGTATCCAGGAAAACAAAGTTGCTCCTCCGGGGGCGCTTGTCGGAAGCCTGGCGGTTCACAAGGAAATAGGGCCCGGCGCCGGGGCTGATTTTGAATTCGTCATTTCATGGTATGTGCCTAACCGGGTCAAGGGCTGGCCTCCTTACAAAGATGATGAGGCGGAACCCAGGATAAAAAACTACTATGCGGTGAAATTTTCCGATTCATGGGACGCAGGTCTCTATCTTCTTTCAAATTTGAAAAGACTGGAATCGATTTCAAAAGAATTCAGCCGGGCGGTCTACAGTTCCACCCTGCCCGAACCGGTGATCGATGCGGCCATGTCCAACATAACGGCGCTCCGTTCGACTACCTGTTTCCGCATTGAGGATGGATCGTTTCTGGCCTGGGAGGGAAGTCATGAACATGAGGGAAGCTGCAAGGGGACCTGTACTCATGTATGGAACTATGCCCAGACTGCGGCTTTCCTCTTTCCGGAGCTGGAAAAGTCCGCCCGCTGTAATGAGTTTATCCGGGAAACGGATGATACGGGGAAAATGAATTTCCGTACCGACCGTATATTCGGGCGATCCGAATGGGACATGCTGGCGGCCGCGGACGGTCAGCTTGGAACCATAGTCCGGGTATGCAGGGAATGGTCTCTTACGGGGGATGACGCCTTCCTTAAACAGCTTTGGCCCAGGATCAAAAAAGCTTTTGATTATGTCCGCATTGAATGGGACAGGGACGGGGATGAACTTCTGGAAGGCCGCCAACACAATACCTACGACATTGAATTTTTCGGGGTGAATCCATTGACCGGTATCATGTACCTGGCTTCTCTTGCCGCCATGGAAAAAATGGCTGCGGCCGTGGGGGAGGCAAGCCTTGCGTCCCAATACCGTAAACGCCGGGAAATTTCGGCGGCAAAGCTTGACGAAAAAACCTGGAACGGCGAGTACTTTATCCAGCCTACGGAGCATATCGACGAGCATCCCTATCAGTTTGGGAAAGGCTGCCTTTCAGATCAATTGCTGGGCCAGACACTGGCATATATAAGCGGTCTCGGCGCCCTTCTGCCCGAAGAGCATCTGAAAAAGGCCGCCGCCTCAATTTTCAAATATAACTTCAAAAACGGCGCCGAACGGGACGCCTGTCTTCAGCGGCTCTATGTGGCGGATGACGAAGCGGGCCTGGTACTGGCTTCCTGGCCCAATGGCGGCAAGCCCAAGCTGCCCTTTGTGTATGCCGACGAGGTCTGGACAGGCGTGGAATATCAGGTGGCAAGCTTCCTTATATATGAAGGGCTCATTGACGAAGCCTTGACTATTGTCAGAACCGTCCGGGAACGTCAGGACGGATTCCGCCGCAATCCCTGGGATGAGGTGGAATGCGGTTTCCACTACGCCCGTTCCCTTGCAAGCTGGGGCCTGATTCCGGCCCTGTCGGGCGCTTCCTATGACGCCGCGGCGGACAGGGAAAGTTTCGAGCCCCGCATCAGAGGGGATGATTTCCACTGTTTCTTCTCCAACGGAAAATACTGGGGTATGCTGCACCAAACGCGGGAAGCCGGCGGCACGATCAGCCAAAAGGTTGAGGTGCTGGGAAACAAGGAAGCCCATCCGGCAGGATCATAATTTCGGAACGGGCTCAATCCTGAAAATTTTTTAAAAAATTCACAACATTCACTTGACATAATTCAATCAATTTACTAGTATTCACCTATGAATAATAACCTATTAGTTACGTCAAATTACTAGGTATTATTCCAAAGGGAGGTCAGGATGTTAAACCGCGCATATTGTTGTTGTCAAGGACAGCCATGAACCACAACAAAATCAAGAGAGGTATATAAGATGAAGAAAAAAATTACGGTTTTTCTGAACGGAAACGTATTTTTGAACATACTTTGGATTGTTCTTGCGGTACTTTCCCTTGGCTCTTGCTCAAAAAAGGAAAGCGCCCGGGTGGAAACGGAAACGAAAACATTGAAGCCTTTTGATGTGCCCTTCCAGCCCACAGGGTATACAAACATTCTCCTTGTCATCGCAAAGGAGGCCGGGTACTATGCCGAGAACGGTCTGGATGTGCGCTTTAATCCGCTTCAGGGAAGTTCTCCGGAACTCATCGCCGCGGTAACAACCGGGAAAATAAAGGCTGCCACCTATGGCGGAACAACGGCTTCGCTCACGCTGATTGAAGCCGGTAATGATCTGGTGATCATCGGGGGCATCATGTCCGAAGGGGCGGCTCTGGTAACCAAACCGGAAAATTTACCGCAATGGAAGGACTTTAGCGACGCTACCCTTTCCGGCAAAAAGATCGCCGTAACCCGTGCCCAGAGCGGGGACATTACCTTCCGCCGTTATCTGAAGAACAACGGGGTAGATATTTCGAAGATTGAGGTTGTTGAACTTGATTCTCCGCCCACGATCATCGAAGCGGTAAAAAAGGGCGAAGTTGACGCGGGGATAGTCTATGTACTGTTCAGAAAGGTCGCCGAAAACCAGGGGCTTTCCATCATCACTCATATTGATGAACTGGCGCCGGGTTATACCTGCTGCCGGGTGGTTACCACCAAAAAGGAACTTGAAGCCAACCGGGCCGATTTTGTCAATTTTCTGAAGGGAAACATCAAGGCTTACCGGATCTTCAAGACAGATCCCGAAAAGACCCTTGAATATGCCCTCAAGCACTACGATGTGGAACAATCGGTTTTGCAAAATGAGTTCTACGAGTACGGGCATTTGGGCCTCAGTCCGGATCCTGCAAAGAAGAAGATCCTCGACTTCTATGAAGGCATGACACTGATAGGCTATGCCAAGGGTACTGTGAATGCAGCCGATTATGTTGATTCCACTCTTTACGCAGAGGCCCTTGCTCAGGTTCTGAAGGAATCGCCGAATGATCCGGTTTTTCTGGAATTAAAAAGGGAATTTGACGCCTTTAACTAGAGTGGTCCTTTTATGGACTCCAATTGAAAGGCATGGGACTTCGGTTCCATGCCGCCTGAGGGAATTGAGGGATGAGTAAGATCCGGCTGAACAATGCATGTTTTGATTATGTTGATAACGGTAAAGTATTTACCGCCCTCAGCGATTTGAGCCTCTCCGTGGAGGAGGGGGAATTTGTCAGCATCATCGGTTCCAGCGGCTGCGGCAAGAGTACCATCCTTAATGTGTTAAGCGGGATACGTGTTCTTTGCAAGGGAGAATTTCTCATTGACGGGCAGCCGGTGGAAGGCCCCGGAAAAAACCGCGGGATCGTTTTTCAGCATTACTCACTGTTTCCCTGGATGACATCGAAACGTAATGTCAGTTTTGGAATCAGACAGGCATTTGATAATATGGGCAAAAAGGAGATTGACCGGCTTGCACATGAACACCTTCACAAGGTCGGGCTGCGGGGATTTGAAAATAAGTATCCCTACCAGCTTTCGGGAGGAATGCAGCAGCGGGTTGCCATCGCCAGGGCGCTGGCTATGAAGCCTGAGATCCTCTTAATGGATGAGCCCTTCGGCGCCGTTGATGCAAAAAACAAGATGATCCTTCAGGATCTGCTGTTGGATCTTCTCGTAAAGGATCAGGAAAAAAAGACTATTGTCTTTGTAACGCACGATGTGGACGAAGCTATTCTCCTTTCCGACAGAATGCTCTTTATGCACAACAGGAAAATCGAACAGGAGATAGTCATAGACTTTAAGCGGCCCAGAATCCGGGAAGATCTTTTCAAAACCGGCAGATACCGGGAACTGAGAAAAGAAATCATGAGTCTTTTCTACAGGGATGTTTTGGAGAACATCGGAGGCAGCGAGGTTGTTATATGAAAAACAAAAAGACGCCGGAAAGGATCTATAAATTTTTGCCTCACCTGCTTTTTCTGTCCCTGATCGCCCTAATTCTTTCTCCGGCGGCGGTGGAGATAAAAAACAGGTGGATATTCTTTGGGATCATTATTCTGATAGAAGCGGTCTTAATTATGTACCGTAAATCTAAATCAGCCCATGATATTGTATTTATCATTTTTCTTTTTCTTGTCATCTGGGAGATCTACACCACCAAAACAAACCGGGCAAATACGATGCTGGTTCCTCCGCCGGAAAGAGTCTTTGCGATTTTTATAAGCGACTGGAAGAAGATCCTTGACGGAGTTTTCAGTTCCGGAAGGCTGTTATTTACGTCTTTCTTCCTTGCCCTCCTTCTGGGTATAAGTCTGGGAATGTTGACAGGCTGGTTTGAACGCCCCCGAAAAGCTTTCTTCCCAATCGCAAAGATAATCAGTCCTATTCCGGCCATTATATACAGCCCTTATGCCATAGCCCTGCTTCCGAGTTTCCGTGCGGCTTCCCTTTTTATCGTATTCAGCAGCATCTTCTGGCCTGTGTACATGAACATGATCATCTGTGTCTCTACGGTAGACCGGAGGATACTGGAATCCGCCAAGACTTTGAATATAGGTTCCCTGTCGATGTTTCTGCATGTACTGTTTCCATACAGTCTTCCGCGCCTTATTTCGGGCCTAAGCGTAACTCTTTCCATGTCTTTTATGGTTTTAACCGCCGCGGAACTGGTGGGAGGAACTTCGGGACTTGGCTGGTATGTAAAGTACTATGCGGACTTTGCGGACTATACCAGAGTTGTGGCAGGGATCATCCTTATCGGTGCAGCGGTAACGGTTCTGAATAAACTGCTTGTGGTAATCGAAAAACTATTGATCAAATGGAAATAGGAGAGGATATGAGTGTTTTTTCCAAAACTCCGGAAGTGGAAGTCCGGGAACGGCGGCTTCATTCGGTGATCACCTACAACGGCACGGCAAAGGATCTGTATGATAAATCAAAATCAGGAACATACGCTCCCCGCGACAGATCTTTCAGTCAGTGCAGCTACTGCATGGGAGGACAGGGCGGCGGAGTGATTGCCCATATCCGGGATGTAGCCCTGGTGTGCCATGCCCCCATCGGCTGTGATGCGGGAATGTACAACGCCGCCCTGGCCGCACGGGGAACCGCGCTTGCCCGGGGTCAGGAGCCGTTTTCACTTCATGTTCTCAGTACCAATATACAGGAGAGGGACACTATATTCGGCGCGGCGGAAAAACTCCGCAAAGCCATCCGGGAGGCCGACAACCGTTTCAAGCCACGGGCCATCATGGTTTCAACTTCCTGCGCTTCAGGTATTATCGGGGAAGACATAGAGAGCGCCGCCGAAGAAATGGAAGAGGAGTTGGGATATTCGGTTGTACCCATTTACTGCGAAGGCTTCAAATCGAAGATATGGTCTACGGGTTTTGATTCGGTGTTTCACGCCATTCTGCGTAAACTGGTAAAGCCTCCTCAAAAGAAACAGGAAGATCTTGTCAATGTGTTTAACTTTGAGGGAACGGATACATTCACTCCTCTCCTGAAACGGATGAATCTGCGAGTCAACTATCTGGTTGCCTTATCCGATCTTGAACAGCTTGAAACCATTTCCGAAGCGGCCTGTTCAACTACGATCTGCGAAACCCTGTCACTGTATGTTGCCGCAGTCCTGGAAGAACAGTACGGCGTTCCTGAAATTAAAACTGCCTCTCCCTACGGCCTTGATTGGACGGATACATGGCTGAGGGCCATAGGCAAGGTAACAGGCCGGGAAGAACTGGCGGAAAAAGTTATTGCCGAAGAGCGTGAAAAATACCGTGAGGAGATGGAGGAGCTGCATTCAAAATTAAGCGGCAGACGGCTCTACGTTATTTCCGGTGATTCATTTGCCCATAATCTTGCAAACATCGGAAAAAGTCTGGGACTGGAGTTGGCAGGAGCAACCTCGCTGCACCACGACCTTCATACGGATAATCCTGAATCGGTGAATACTCTGAATGCCCTGATAGAAAGCAACGGAGACATTCCGAATTTCTCCGTCTGTAATATGCAGCCCTATCAGGTGGTAAAGATTCTGAGAAAGCTGCGTCCCGATCTGCTGGTATGCCGGCACATGGGGCTTACCGGCATAGGTTCAAAACTCGGTATACCAACTCTCTTTGAAGGAGATGCCAATTACAGCATCGGATACGAGGGAGTCGTAAAAATGGGCCGGAGGATCTACGAGGCATTGCAGACAAAAAAACTGGTGGAAAATATTGCCAGGCATTTTGAAATGCCCTATACCGACTGGTGGCTTGATGAAGAGGATCCGTTTTACTTTGAAGGGGGACACGGCAATGAGTTTTCTGATTGAGCAGGCGCGATACACCTGCGCTCTCGGAGCGCAGCAGACAGTATTGGCTATTCCCATGGCCCATCCCATTGTTCATGCGGGGCCGGGTTGTTCCTCAAAGGTTTCAGGCTTTACAGCGGGAAGCGCCGGGCATCAGGGTGAGGAATACGCAGGCGGAGGCCATGTATCCAGTACCAACACCTATGAGCAGGAAGTGGTCTTCGGCGGGGAGAAAAAACTCAGAGCCACCATCGAAGGGGCATTGAAGGTCATGAGGGGGGATCTCTTTGTTGTCTTGACCGGATGTACCGCGGATATAGTGGGAGACGATACGGTATCCGTGGCAAAAGAATTTGCCCTCCGGGGGCAGCCCGTAGTGGGAGTGGAAACCGCAGGTTTTAAGGGAAACAACTATTACGGACATGAAGTTGTGGTAAACGCCATCATCGATCAGTTTGTGGGAGAGGCGGAACCAAAAGTCCGCAAGGGTTTGGTAAATGTATTTTCCGTTGTTCCGTTTCAGGATCCGTATTGGCGGGCCGACCTTGAAACATTAAAGCGCCTGCTGGAATCAATCGGCCTTGAAGCCCATGTACTTTTCGGTTATTCTTCCGCGGGTATAAGCGAGTGGAAAGATATTCCCAATGCCCAGTTTAATATTCTTGTTTCGCCCTGGGTCGGCTTGAGTACCGTAAAACTTCTGGAAGAAAAATACGGAACGCCGTTTCTCCATTATCCTGTACTGCCGGCCGGCGCCCAGGAAACAAGCGCCTTTCTCCGTGCGGCTGCTTCCTTTGCGGGAATCCCGGGAACGGTAGTGGAACCGGTTATAAAAAAAGAGGAAGACCGTTTCTATAAATATCTGGTCTCCCTAATTGATTTTATTGCCGAGTTCAGGAACAACCTGCCCTCGGAACTCTATACGGTGGCGGACAGCGCCTATGGTTTGGGAGTGAGTAATTTCCTGATCAATGAAATCGGCTACATCCTGAAAGGTGTATATATTACCGATGACCCCAATGAAAGCCAGAAAAAGCTGGTGAGGGATGCGGCGCTTTCCAGGGATGAACGTTTCGGAGAACTGCTGTTCTTTGAAAGTGATGGCGGGATTGTGCAGAAAGAGATCAGAAAACGTCTGGGCAAATCAAAAAAAGCCCTGTTTCTGGGAAGCAGTTGGGAAAAATTGCTGGCTCAGGAAACAAACAATCTCTATACCTTTGTGAGTCTGCCCCTGCCTGAAACGGTAATTGTCAACAATACTTATCTGGGTTACGACGGCGGCCTGAAACTGATAGAAGAAATCTATTCCAATGTCTTCAAAACAAAAACTACCACATCCAGAACGCAGTTTATTCTGGATGAAACCGGTTAATTCGTGTCTGTCCACAAAGTCAGTTACTTTGCGGCCGGACTTTGCATTTGCATACGCAAATGCGGTTTTTAAGGTAGTCTTTCTATAATGTGTCTACATTATAGAAAGACGCTAATTAAAAGGTTCCCCTCCTGAACATTCAGCCGAGGCCGGTTTCGGCCGAGGTTCCCCTCCTGATAAACCTCCCCCTCCCCGCCGTACCGTAAAATTTTCCGTCCCGGACGAGTACCTCTCCCCGCGAAATTGTACAGACAGGCCAGCCCTGCACCTCAAAGCCTTCATAGGCGCTGTAGTCAACATTCGCATGAAGCATTGACTTACTTAAAACCGTCCGCCTGTCAGGATCGATGATGACGATATCCGCATCCGAACCGGGAGCCAGTACACCCTTTTGGGGATACATGCCAAAAATTTTTGCAGGGTTGCTGCAGCAGAGATCGACAAAACGGCGCAGGTCTATCCGTTTTTTTGTAACTCCTTCGGAATAGAGGAGTGGCATGCGTTCCTCAATACCCGGAACACCCGAGGGGCATGTTGTAAAATCGTCCTTCCCCTGTATCTTCTGCGTTTCAAAAAAGAAGGGGCAGTGATCGGTGGCAACAGTATCAATGTCAGCCTCAAGGCCCTTCCAGAGGGCATCCTGATCGGCAGGGCCGCGCAGGGGCGGGCACATTATATATTTAAGGCCCTCAAGAGGGGAAGGGTGAAGCTGAATCCCGGCGCCTGCTTTCACTTTTTCGCTTGGCCTTCCGGATCCGGGAAGACCGTAGAGGCTTTCATCAAGCAAGAGATATTGCGGACAGGTTTCGGCCAGAAGATTCTTCTGCCCCCGGTTCCGGGCGGCACGGATAAACTCAAGGCCGAGCCGGTTAGTGAGGTGCACAATATACAGCGGAGCATCATCCGCAATATGCGCCATGAGTATCATCCGGTTGATTGCCTCCGCCTCACATTCTGCGGGACGGGAAAGCGGATGATATGCGGGACTTGTTTTCCCTTCGGCCCTGAACTGTTCCCTCAAAAGATTGATTACTCCGTCATTTTCAGGGTGCACGGTAACAAGTACGCCGAGTTCCTTTGCCCGTTTCAAAACCTGAAGCGCATCCCCGTCTGAAAGTTTGAAACCGTATGTAAGGTAAACTTTGTAACTGCTTATCCCTTCGGCAGCCAGGCTTTCCATCATCTGCAGCACGGCGCCGTCCACATGCTGAATAACTCCGTGGAAACCGTAATCAATAACTGCCTTGCCTTCGGCAAAACCGTGATACTTCTTTATCTGATGATCCAGCGGACAGCCCGCAGGCCCGAATGCGGGATGATCCACAATCGTTGTGGTTCCCCCGAAGGCGGCGGCCACCGTACCTGTATAAAAATCGTCACTGGCTACGGCAATACCCGCATCAAGATTGAGGTGAGTGTGAACATCAACGCCGCCGGGAATAACTATTTTCCCCGAAGCGTCAATCTCTTCCATGCCGGGAGAGAAAACAGCAAGGTTCCGCCCAATCCGCGTTATTTTTTCCCCTTCGCAGAGCAGATCACAGACAGTCCCGGAATTTTCGGTAAGCACAAGGCCGTTTCGGATAAGGAGCTTGTTCACAGAATCATTATAATACAAAAAAGCAAAAGCGGGAAAGAAGAACAGTTTTATTTGTAATGGCCTAAGGAACTGCGCAGTAGAATGAACATATTAATTGTACTATCATGATTCATGGACACAATCATCAGACCGAGGCAATTCAATGGCGCTGTCCGCATTCCGGCTTCAAAATCCCATACGATACGGAGGCTTCTTGTTGCCTCAATGGCGGAAGGTCTCTCCGAAATCCTCTACCCCCTGGACTCCCTGGATACCCGTTCCTGTGCTGCCGTATGCCGGGCCATGGGCGCCAAAATTGAAGAACGCCGCGGCATCGATCCTGTCTGTCCCAATCCTCCCGATGAAACGGGAGAGAAACTCCTGGGCTGGACGGTTCTGGGAAAACTTGAATTCCTGAATGAAAAAACCGGCTTCGTGCCGCAGCCCTGCAATGCGGGTAATTCCGGAACCACCCTCTTTTTAAGCCTGGCAGTGGCTGCCCTGGGTTCCGTTCCTGTGCATTTTGACGGGGATGAGCAGATCCGCCGCCGCAGCGCGGCGCCCCTGCTTGAGGCATTGAAGGGTCTGGGAATCCGTGTTGAATCGGCGGGGGGCTGCGCTCCCATTACCGTTCAGGGCCCCTGGAAAGGAGGGCGGATCAGCCTCTCCTCGCCCACAAGCCAGCATCTTTCGGCCTTGCTTCTTGCCGCTCCCTGCACCCCCAAAGGAACCGTTACCGAAATTGACGTACCCCTTCTCAACGAAAGGCCCTATATCGAAATGACTCTTTCCTACCTTGAAGGCCGGCAGATTCCCTGCGAACATGACGATAATTTTTCCTCCTTTCGTATTCCCGGCGGCTCTTCCTGGAAGCCGGTGACAGGAACAGTACCGGGGGATTTCTCCTCCGCCGCCTTTCCCGCCCTGGCCGCGGCAGTAAGCGGCGGGGATGTGCTGCTGCTCGATCT
>JAIRXN010000102.1 GCA_031268245.1 Treponema sp.
TCTATATTATTAACAAGCCCAATTACACAAAAGAACGTACCAGTTGTTCCGTCAAAAGCCCCCAGCCGTCCACCAGTATGAACAGTATCAGCTTGAAAGGCATTGAGATCATTACCGGCGGCAGCATGATCATACCCATGGACATGAGAGCGCTTGCCACCACCATGTCTATGACGATAAAGGGTATAAAAAGCAGAATCCCTATCTTAAAGGCCACGGTAAGTTCACGAAGGATAAAAGCCGGAATGAGCACATAGGTGGGAACATCGGCAAGGGTATTGGGCTTATCCATGCCCCTCATACTCATGAAGAGCTTGATATTGCCGGTATCATTACGCATCTGCCTGTACATGAAGAGCCTGAACGGGGCGGACGCCTCATGGAAGGCGGTCTCCGCGGAAATCTCCCCTGAGCCGAGGGGCTTAATAGAATTTTCATAGACCTGGGAAAAGGTAGGCCACATGATAAACAGCGTCATAAAGAGAGAAATTCCATAAATAACCTGATTGGGAGGCACCTGCTGCAGTGACAGAGCCCTCTTGATAAAATCCAGCACGATGGAGATGCGCAGAAAACTTGTCATCAGGATGATAATGCTCGGCGCAAGAGAGAGAACGGTAAGGAGAAGGAGCAGTTGCAGGGAGAAGGCCACCTCCTGGCCTGACTGGGGATTCCGTACCGAAAGATCTATAAAGGGGATGATCGGCCTTTCGGGAGCGGCAGGAAGGGCCATGGTTCCCTCGGTGCTTACGGCGGGGAAAGGCGCCTCCTGCGCGGCAAGTCCCGCCGCGGAAGAGAAGGACAGACAGAGGAAAAGAGTAAAAAATCCGCGGCGTCTCATGGCTGCGCCTCCCGCAGCCTGTCCCGGCGGCGCCGTATATCCTGGGGACTGGGGCTGTCCATTGCGGCGCCCATCTTTCCGAGTAGAGCCTTAAAGTTGAAGACAGCCCTGTTGTGCGGTACATCGTCTCCGGCGGCCAGCATGGAAGCCAGCAGTTCCTGGTCTTCCACCGGCGAAAGCAGATTGACCCCTCCGTCGGCAGCGCCTACGAGCCAGGCTTTGGTTCCGACCATGACAATATGTACAAAACGGTTGGAACCGAGACCGACACTGGACACCAGCTTAAGATAGGGATCCTGCTGCGGCCTTGGCCGTGAGGCTTTCTTCAGGAAAAAGACCAGACCGTAGACGGCTGCGGCCGCCAGCGCGAGCACCAGAATCATTCTGAAGATTGCAAATACCGAAGACGCCCCGCCGAGACTTAATGCCGGGGCATCCTCACCGATTACAAGTTCATCTTCCGCCAACACAACTGTGCTTTCAGGCCCTGCAGCCTCCTGCGAGTATGCGGGATGAAGGTGAATAAAGAGGCCTGCGGCTATAATAACCGCAGTAAAAAATATGCGCTTTTTCAGTCTTTCCCCTCCCAAGTACGAACTGACTATTAATAGTATACAGGATCATTATTTTTTATTCAATCATTATCTTAAAAAAAATATAAAAAAAGGGGGTTTGCAGGATTTTTTTTCAAAAATTTGCCTGCAAACCCCGCTATTCCTTTTTTGAAAAACGGACTTTATCCCATATCGCTCATCCGTTCCATGGGAGAAACAATCTCGGTAACCCGGACGCCGAAGTTTTCATCGATAACCACAACTTCGCCTTTGGCGATAAGTTTATGGTTGACCAGAATATCCACCGGTTCGCCGGCAAGTTTGTCCAGCTCAATGATCGTACCTTCACCCATACCGAGGATCTCTTTGATAAGTTTGCGGGTACGGCCCAGTTCAACGGTCATCTCCATGTAGACGTCCATGATAAGACCGATGTTGCCCGTTTCCTGCTGGGTTATATGGGGCATAAGGCTGGGGAACTGCACCGGCTGGACATTGGTCTGGCCTCCCATACCCATATTCGGCATCATGCCGCCCATGTTGGGCATTGCCATACTGCCGCCCATATTGGACATTCCCATGCCTCCGCCCATATTGGGCATAGCCATGGCAGGAGCGCCCATGTTCGGCATCATGCCGCCCATACCCGGAGCGGCGGCTGCGGCAGCTCCCCCGGAAAGCGCCCGTGAAATATCCGCCGCAGCGCCGGAACCGTAGACCTCCCAAAACTGGTTGGGAGCGCCGTCTCCCAGATCAAGCTGATACATCGCCGCGGGAAATTCCCCGCCGGGAAGAGCCGCCACGGCCTTAGCTACATTGGCGGCCTCGGGCGATACGGAAGCTATGGATTTATTTCCGGTTTTATCGGTAAGGCTGGTGATCTGGGTTCCCACAAGCTGGGAAATCACTTCTCCCAATACCGACATCGCCATTTCATCAAGTTCAATATTCTCTTCCTTGTTCATAAGGGAGGCAATACTCTTTGCCGTAGCCTCGGGAATAAGGAACATGTGTTCTCCGGGAAAACCGGAACTGAAATCCGCTTTTACAACCGTTACCATGTCGGGGAGCTGACTGAGAAGGGCATCCCTGTTGGTACTGCTTACCTGGGGGCCCCTGATTGAAACCTGGGCTCCGGTCATCATGGAAAGATTACTGGACTGGGCGTCTACCGTAGAGGCAAGAAAACCCTGTAATGCCTGAACATCCGCCGGGGAACCGCCCCCCCCCATAGGCGCAGCTGCGGGGCCTCCGCCCAAACTCGATGAATCTACGCCTGCCAATAATGCGTCTATCTCATCCTGCGAGAGTGCGCCGTCACTCATAATTCTTCCCCCTCCGAAGCCAGTTCTTCAAATTCGTCCTGCTCAAGCTCCGCAATCTTTTTGATAACCTGTACCGCCATTTTCTTGCCGATAACACCAGGACGGCAGAGGAACTTCTTTTTGGAGCCGATATTGAGCGAATAAGGGTCGCCGATCCGGGTATTGTAAAGCCGCACAACATCCCCGACCTGCAGGGAAAGCACATCCCGAACCGGAACATTTATTTTTCCAATTTCGGCTACAACATTAACATCGACTGTTGCGAGCTTCTCCTTTAGCACATTCAGGTTTTCCGTGGTAGCATTACGCCGTACAGAGGAATACCAGAACTGGGCGGACAATTTTCCGATGATGGGCTCAATGGTAAGGTAAGGGATACAAAAGTTCATCATCCCTTCAACTTCCCCGACCTTGGTTTCCAGGGTAACAAGAACCACCATTTCCGTGGGGGGAACGATCTGGGCAAACTGAGGATTGGTATCGATCTGCCCCAGGCGGGGCCGGAGGTCTATCACCGTTGTCCAGGCTTCCCTCATGTTTCCCAAAATACGGACGATGATGCCTTCCATGACCGAAGTTTCAATATCGGTAAGTTCATGCTGGCTTTTGGTAGCGTCCCCCTTGCCGCCAAAGAGACGGTCGATGATGGAAAAGGTAACGGCGGGGTCTATTTCGAGGATCGCGTTTCCCTTGAGGGGATCCATGTTGATGATGGCCAGCGTGGTAGGGGTAGGAATTGAACGGATAAACTCTTCGTAGGTAAGCTGATCGACCGAAGCAACGTGAACATGCACCATGGAACGGAGCTGAGCCGAAAGACTTGTGGTGGTAAGACGGGCAAAGGTCTCGTGCATGATCGAAACGGTACGGATCTGTTCCTTGGAGAATTTATCCGGCCGCTTGAAGTCGTAAATCTTGATCTTGCGGGTATCTGCGGCAGGACGGAAATCTTCCGGCTCGGTATCCCCGGCGTTTATAGCGGTAAGAAGCTGATCTATTTCATCCTGTGAAAGTACTTCGGTCATATTCTTATCCTATACCGCTTTAGGCCGAAAAAGCAAGTCAAATGAGCTTCTTTCAAAACCCGGTTAGTGCGGACCTGCGGTCCGTTGGAGAAGCTCTTTTAATACATCTCCATCACATCCAGTTTATTAAACAGAATGTTGCGTACCTTGGCCGTATCGAGAAAACGGGTATTGAGGATCTCTTTGATGTCCTGCTTGAGCCGGGATTCGTTTTCCGGCTTGAGTTCTTCCGCATATTTACCGCTAAAGTAATTGCGGACAAAATCCCGGAGTTCATATTGCCGGCTTGTGAGTTCCGTCTGGGCTGCCGTATCGTTAAGATCGTACTGGATGATCATGTCCACGGTTACCGAATTGCTGGTAGTGATATCCCTGGTACGGGTGCTGACCGGCCCGATGAGGGTATATGCGGCGTATTCGGGCCGCCTGCCGGCATAGGGAGAAGTGGGATCGGTAACCACGGTCTGGCTCTTTCCTCCGCCGCTCATGATCCTGTAGGTGATCACCGACACGGTAACGATAAAAACAAGAGCTCCCAATCCAATAGCGACGAATTTTAAGAGATTTGGCAGCAGAGCGCCGAGACCGGATGCTTTTTTTGGAGCACTCTCAGCGACCGGCTCCTCACCTGAAAAATCCAGATCATCAGTATCCGACATTCGTTTCTCCTATCATAAATGCCCGTCGTCCAGAATGATAATATCCACACGGCGGTTATAAGCCTGGCCTTCCGGAGTACTGTTATCCGCTATGGGCTTGGTATCCGCAAAACCCGCAACCTGGAAGCGCTTCTCGTCTACTCCAATATCGGAAAGATAGTGAAGTACATTTATAGACCGGGCTGTTGAGAGTTCCCAATTCGACTCCCAGGGCCCGTAGGGATCTATTGCTTCGTTATCCGTGTGGCCTTCTATCCTGACGGGCCGCAGTTTGCCGTTGTTGTCCCGTATATCATCAGAAACCAGCAAGGTCCCCAGCCGTAACAGAATATCTCTGGTTTGTTCTATGTTGATTCTGGCGCTTGCGGGGTTAAAAAACGCATCGGAAGCAAGCGTAATGACAAGGCCCCGTTCATCCTGGGTAACGCGTACCTTCTGGGATTTAATTTCAGGGCTGAATATGCTCACCGCCTTGCGGAGCGCCGTTCCCAGAGAACGTCCCCGTTCCATAGAAGGCAGGGACATGACAGTATTCCCCAGATCCGCATTGCGGCCCGCGGAAAGCGTATTGCCTCCGGACATCACCCCGAGGCCCAATGAATTCATGGAGGCGGAGAGCTGTTCCATCTGGGAGCTGGTGGATTCATCGGGATTAAACATGATGACGAAGAAACAGAGCATGAGAGTAACCATGTCCGAATAGGTGGTCAGCCACTCTTGCCCGGTAGGTCCTTCGACTTCTTTTCTTTTCCGCGCCACTTTTTAATCCTTTATAAGTTCCGCTTCCAGGGTTCTTCTGTCCTGGGGGTTGAGGTATGCGAGGAGCTTCATGGCAAGAATGCGGGTATTGTCCCCGGCCTGAATCGAAAGAACGCCTTCGATGATCATCTCCTTTACCATACTTTCTCTGGAATCCTGCGACCTGAGCTTCATGACGAAGGGAATCATGAGGAGGTTGGCAACCATGGAGCCGTACAGTGTGGTTACCAGGGCAAGGGCCATATTGGGACCGATTGCAGCCTTGTCTTCCAGGTTCTGGAGCATTCCTATGAGTCCGACAACCGTACCCAGCATTCCAAGACCGGGAGCCAGTGCGGCCCACTGATTCACAGTGCCTATCTTGTCCGCATGACGGCCCTGCATCTGGGAAAGTTCCAGTTCCATGAGAGAGCGGATGATCTCCGCATCGGTTCCGTCTACCACGAGACGGAGCCCCTTCTTCATGAACTCGTCATCAAGATCTTCAAGTTCGTCTTCCAATGCCAAAAGGCCCTCACGGCGGGCCTTCTCGGAAAAAGACATCATCTTTTGAATTATACTCTGTTCATTGAATACCGGAATGTTGAAGGTACGGCCGATTATACCCCAGATCCCCAGGCCGCCCGCCAGGCTGGTACTGGTAATAAGGGCGAAGTATGAACCGAGTACGACCATGAGGAAGGAGGGAAGATCTATGATGCCCAGAATATTACCGCCGCCGACAAGGACGGAGAACACAACCATGCCGAAGGCGCCGCCAATTCCGATTATAGTCGATATATCCATAAACCTTAATCTCCGTCCTTAAAGGCGTTAATGCGTCTGCGGTACGTTTCTATTCTCTCCAGCACTTCCTGTACTTCTTCCAGTATAATCAAATGTTTATTGGAAAGCATGACCAGAGTGGTATCAGGATTGATCTCTATAGCTTCAATTTGATGGGGATTCACGTAATATTCAACCCCGTCCAGCCTGGTCACCTTAATCATTCAAAACCGCCATTACCGCTTCAGGGTCAAGAGTTCCTGGAGAAGCTGATCGGCAGTCTGTATTGTCCTGGAGTTAACCTGAAAACCGCGCTGGGTGATGATCATGTCGGTGAGCTGATCCGCCATGTCCACGTTTGACATTTCCAGAGAACCGGCCTGGATCTTTCCCTTGCCGGCAATGCCGGAGGGCCCGACATTCGCAGGGCCTGAGTTGTTTGAAACCCGGAAGGTATTCTCCCCTGCCTTTTCCAGCCCCCCCTGGTTGGTAAAGCTTGCCATGGCAACCTGCCCAAGGGCTCTGGTGGTGCCGTTGGAGTAGATCCCGGTGATAAGCCCCGACTGATCGATCTTGAAGTTTTCAAGATAACCCATCGTATGACCGTCCTGGATGAATGCTTTGGAAGAAGATCTTTCGGAAAACTGCGTGATGGAATTCACCGTGCTGCCCACGGTTCCCAGATTGAGGGCGAATTCCTGGCGGACAGGTACTCCCGGTTCACCGGGAGTCGCCTCGATGACGTTAAAAGCCACATTCATGAGCACCTGGCCCGCATTGGCAATGTCATTGCCTTCCGCATCGGCCGCCTGGATCAGCGTGCCGTTATTATCAAAACGTACCCAGAAATCGGTAGGCGCTCCTTCAGCGGGAACTTCCCCGCCGATTCCGATTGCCGTTTGCCGGGGATTTATGTTTTCCGCTGCATCGGGAGCATCGGGATCGGGAGGATCGACAACTACATTGGCTCTCCAGGTATTGTTGTTGGCCTCTTCACCGTTATTTACCTTGGTAAACTCGATCTGGAGAATATGATTAACGCCGAAGCTGTCAAAGATCTCGATCTGCGTGGACCAGGTACTCTCCCTGGTCTGCAGTTGGCTTGCCCCTTCGAGAGGCAGCACGGGAGTGCGTTTGTCCAGGTTACAGGCAAAGTTTACTATCTCCGTGGCCTTAGCAGGATCCTTGGAACCTACCGGAACGATGAGATTTTCCACCGGACGGGACACGTCAATGAACTGGGTTCCCTCAATATCCTGGGCCGCCCAGCCCTGAACCTGCATACCGTTGGCAGGGTTCACCATAACGCCGTCTTCATCGAGACTGAAGGCCCCGGCCCTGGTGTAGAGGGTATTCGGCCCGTTCTGGAGGATGAAGAAACCGGTTCCCTGTATTGCAAGGTCGGTCTGCACACCGGTGGTCTGCAGAGAGCCCTGAATATGAATCGTATCAATAGAGGCAATACTCATCCCGAGCCCCACTTCTTTGGGGTTTACGCCGCCCAGGTCCTCGGTAGGATGGGAAGCGCCCTGCATCTGTTGATAAAGAATATCCTGAAAGTTTACCCGGTTCCTCTTGAAACCGGTAGTATTGATATTGGCAATATTGTTACCAATTACATCCATCCTGGTCTGATGGTTCTGAAGGCCCGCAACGCCGGAAAACAATGATCGCATCATAGGCTATACTCCTTATTGTTCATAAACCCTGGTTACTTTTTCCCAGGGATAGTAGGCGCCGTTTACCAGAATTTCCGGAACTTCGCCGCGGCTCACCGCCTTTACGGTTCCCTGAATGATCTGATCCCCATCGCTAATCTCCACCGGCCGGCCCAAAGCGCCTGAAGCCTCCGAGCCGGAGATGAGCCGGGTGAGTTCCGCAAAGTCATGAGCCATACTGGTCATCTGTTCAAGGCTTGAGAACTGGGCCATCTGGGCGATAAACTCCCTGTCTTCCATGGGCGCCGTAGGATCCTGATATGAAAGCTGGGTGATAAGTAGTTTGAGAAAATCATCTTTGCCCAGATTTTGCTGGGGAGTTTTCCCCTGATTGATGGTTTTGTTAAACCGGTCATTGTCGTTCCTGAGTATCGCTGTTTCCAGAGAACTCATTTTCTGTAAATCCATAGGGTTTTACTCCTGTCTTTTTGGCTATACCAGTACATTCACCTGCATGTCCTGCCATATAACAGAACCCGCAGAATTTATACGGTTTTCTCCGGCCGATTCGTAACGCAAGGCGGCTGCCTGAGCGTGAAAGAGAGAACTCGCTTCTTCCCCCTGCCCTTCTCCGCCGGCCTCTCCTGCGCCGTTTCCGGCCAGAGACATTTCCAGGTTTGCCGCATCGTAGCCGGATTCCCTGAATGCCTCTTCCAGTGCATGAATCTCCTGGGTGAAGGCCCGGAATGCCTCTTCGCTTTCCACAATGATTCTGCCTGTTATCTTGTTTTCGGACATTTCAAGACGTATCTTAACATTGCCGAGAGATTCGGGTTTCAGTGAAAGCCGGAGGCTCCCCGTGCTGTCGTCCCGGAGCACCAGATGGGCCTGCCTGACAATATCGCCGTTGAGGTTCTGGTGGAGTTCCCGGGCCAGAAATTCGCTGAGGGATTGGGCCGAACGGCCTTCCCAACTTGAGGCCGCCTCCCCCGCGGGGGCCGTCTCCTGTGACGCACGCTGCATTCCGTCTCCCCGGAATTCAAACGGTATGCCGGAAGAGTCATCCGCTGCCTTTACCGGATTCTGAAAAGCCCCGGCAGGATCGGCATTGGTTTTTTCGTCGCCTCTCCGCAGATCCTGTACTTTCAGCGCGGCCTTGCTCTGCCGTTTTTCCCGGCTTTCCGTAGCCTTGCCGGGATGGGTCTTGTCCTGGCCGATGATGTCCACGAGTCCGGCCTTGCTTTCCCCTGAAAAGCGGAAAAGTTCCGGCCCTCTGGCCCGGCGGGCTATTCCTTCAGGGGAATATCCTCCGGTATCTTCTCTGGTCTTGGCCCGGGAAAAATCAAACTTCTTTTCGTTGGGTTTGGGTGCAGAGTCAAATTCGACCGCTGTTCCCTGTACCGGAACGGAACCGGGATCGATTGTAACGGCCTTTATTCGGGGATCGCCTTCGGCTTCCGGCCTGTTTCCGGTTTTCCGGTTCTGAAGCAGACCGGATTCCCCGCTTTCGGCAGTCTTTATCCCGCCCCCGGCTTCTTCAACGGAGGGCTCCCCGGACAGTTCCCGGAAAGATTCCGTTTTATTGTCCCCGGGCAGCAGAAATTCCGCGGGGAACATTTCTTTCCCGGAATCTTCACCAGCCGAAGGGCGTGTGAGCGCAGGCTTCTTCTTTTCCGCAGCAGTTTCGGCTTCAGTCTTTTCTGAACCGAAGCCGGCCTTTCCCGGCTTCCGGCGGAGACTTTCCGCTTTGACGGCAGAATCTTTGGCCTCCCCGGTTTCAGTGTGTCCTGTTTGTATTGTCTTGGTATTGGCGGCAGTGAGCCCGGCAAGGATCTTTGCAAAGACGCCCGGAGCGCCTCCCTTCTTTTCCTGTTTGGACTTTATCTTTCCTGCCCAGGACAAAGATTCCGCGGAATGTTCCGGAGCCTTGGCTTCTTCAGTCCCTGTATACACTTCAACGTGGGATGATACTTGAATCAAATCCCGGCCTCCAGTCTTCATATTCCGGAAAACCGGGAATTTTACCCGGATATCCGCTTTAGGGACGTCCGGCCATTTTCCGCTGCAATTCCGCCGCCCGCGCCGCACCTTCGGTGGTTTCAGCCATGAGCGACAGCCAGTAGGATACAATGGAAGTAGTTCCTTCAGCCCGGGCAATTTCCTCGGTCTTCCTGAAAACGTCGATAATATCCTGGTCATCCATGGCGGATATGATGCCTACCGCTCGCTCCGGAGGCATGCCCGTCAAATACCGGGCGTTCTGTTCAACGTTCCTCTCTTTATTATCGGTTTCTTCCACCCCGGCATTTATGGAATTCTCTCTGTCATCAAGCGCTTTTTGCCTTTCTTCAAGTTCCTGGGCCATCTGCTCAATCTCGTTGAAACGGCCGGTCAATTCTGCTTCCCGGTTATTAAGCTCCATGTCCCGGAGTTCCAGGGCTTCAAGCCGTACCGAGAGGCGTTCCGCATCGAGATTGAGGAGTTCGGTATCGGCGGGCCTGGGCTGAGAGCGCCCTTCCCTGCCGATCAAACGGTATACGGGAGCTATAACGGTCTTTACATCAATGATTCCAAGGTAATCAAACCAGACCAGGCCCCCGCCGGCCATGGCGATTATAAGCAGGAGCAATACAATTACACGACCCAAAATAAAATTCCCCCCTTGGCAAAATGGGCACTACTTTCAATATATTATATACTCTATTTATCGGACAAGGCTGTTTCAAAATTCAGGAGCAGTTTGACATTTACTGAAGAAATTCGGCGCGAACACGGACGGAACAAAGCGCCCTTCATTTTCCTTCCGCTGAGGTTTCTGCAAACTCTATTGATTTTTTCCGCGTTCTTGCATACTGTTTCAAAGATGGCCTTTACCTTCTACAATACCCTGGGACGGGAATTGCAGCCCCTTGAACCGGTTAATCCCGGTAAAATCGGGTTTTACGGCTGTGGTCCCACGGTTTATAACTATGCCCATATCGGGAATCTCAGGGCCTACGTACTCCATGATATTCTTGTCCGCTCCCTGCGCCGTTCCGGTTTCGAGGTAAACCATGTCATGAACATCACCGATGTGGGTCATCTGTCGGGGGATAACGACGAAGGGGACGACAAGATGCTGAAATCCGCCGAGGAACGGGGAAAGAGTGTTCTTGAACTTGCCGATTTTTACACAAGGGCCTTCTTTGCCGATACGGAACGGATGAACATTGTCCGCCCTTCTCTGGTTTGCAGGGCCACGGATCATGTAGACGACATGATCGCCCTGATTCGGCGGATTGAAGCGGCGGGTTTTACCTATACTGCCGGAGGGAATCTCTACTTCGATATTTCAAAATTCCCTTCCTATGGCGATTTGGCCCGGCTCAGGATGGAAGATCTCAAGGCCGGGGCCCGTACCGGGCTGGACGAAAACAAACGCAACCATGCGGATTTTGTGCTCTGGTTCACCAAAAGCAAGTTTGAAAACCAGGCCCTGGTCTGGGACAGTCCCTGGGGAAAGGGTTACCCCGGCTGGCATATCGAGTGTTCCGCTATGAGCATTAAGTATCTGGGTGAACAGTTCGACATTCACGCCGGAGGTATCGACCACATCCCCATTCACCACACCAACGAAATAGCACAGAGTGAGGCTGCCACGGGGAAGCATCCCTGGGTCAAATACTGGATTCATAATGAATTTCTCGTGCTGGATAAGGAAAAGATGTCCAAGTCTTCAGGCTCATTTCTCACTCTTCAGAGTCTTGTGGACAAGGGTTACGATCCCCTGGACTACCGTTATTTTCTGTTGGGCGGACACTATCGCAGTCAGCTTCAGTTCTCCTGGGAGAGTCTTGAAGGGGCAAAAAACGCCAGAAAATCTCTCATGGAGCGTGTTTTGAGTCTTGCCAAGCTTGAAAAACCAATCGAAGGGAAAACGATGTTTCCTGCGGAAAAGGCCGGCGGGGTTCCCTCTTCTCCGGAGGATCTTTCGGGGCCGGTAAAAGAACGGCTGGACAGGTTTAACACGGCCCTGGAGGAGGATCTTTCAACTCCCCGTGCCCTGGCGGAACTATGGGGTCTCCTTCGGGATAATTCGGCTCCGGTTTCCGAGGTTCTCCGTACTGTTTTTGATATGGATCGGGTGCTGGGCCTGAGGATTGAAGAGGGAATTGTCGAAAATAAAGACGGACAAGGAGAGGATAAGGCGCTTACGGCGGAGATTGAAGGTCTCATTGCCGAGCGGACCGCCGCAAAAAAGGCAAAGGATTTCGCCAGGGCGGATAGTATACGGACAGGGCTCAGGGAACGGGGTATACTCCTCGAAGACAGCCCTTCGGGAACAAGCTGGCGCCGGCAATCTTAAAAATTGAATCCAACATGGAGCTTCGATTCATGCGGATGGCTTAAGCGCGAAAAAATGTAACAATTGGGGCAGATACTTGTTATCAGTAATAACTGGAGAGGGTGATGGGCAACAGGAACGGAACATATCCCGCGGGCAGATGCCCATGGAGGAGTTCCGCCGTCTATATGATACCTGTTTTCCCATTCTTTACCGGGTGGCCTATAGAATTGCCGCCAGTGAAGAAGCTGCGGAAGACCTCTGTCAGGAGGCCTTTTTCCGGCTCCATGAAAAGAATATGGTTTTCCCCTCCCCTGAGGAGGCAAAATATTGGCTTATCCGGGTGGTTAAAAACGCCTCCCTGAACTATGCAAAGCGTAAAGAACGGGAACGGAAGGCATACCAGCGGGCTTTTCGGGAAGACAGCAGGCAGACAGAAACCGGCGAAGGCGACCTTATCAAAAAAGAAACCCTGGCCGAAGTTCAGGAAGCGCTGGAAAAACTTCCTGAAAATTTAAGAATAGTATTGATCTTAAAGGAGTATGGTGAACTTAATTACAAAGAAATAGGCCGTGCTCTGGGGATCAGCGAAGGAAATGTAAAGGTACGGGTATTCAGAGCCCGGGAACGTTTAT
The DNA here is from genome assembly GCA_031268245.1 of Treponema sp. GTDB lineage: Bacteria > Spirochaetota > Spirochaetia > Treponematales > Breznakiellaceae > JAIRNJ01. The sequence goes on from JAIRXN010000102.1 coordinate 12,546, forward strand.
CCGGGCTTTTGGCAGAGGAAAAGGAGCCGAAATCTGATTCCGCTAAATCAAATTCCGCGGAAGCCGGTTCCGGCAAGGAGGGAAAAGATGTGTCCTGATCATCAAATTCTTTCAATTTTTGCAGACGGGGAACTTCCTTCCCCCTGGGAAGAAAAGCTTGTTTCCCATCTGGAGTCCTGCCCCCGCTGCAGGGAACGCATTGAAAGCTATCAAAGCCTCTCCATACGTTTAGCAACTCCTTCTCCCGAAACGGCCCGGGAACGAGTCTGGAATACTCTCAACAACCGGATCGGCTGTTCAAAGGAACGGGGTTTTTACCGGGCAAACGGTTTCTGGAGGCAGCGTATCTCGATACCCCTTCCGGTGGCGGCTGCTGCGGCTGCCGGACTCATTGCCTTGATTACCCTGCTTGCTGCCCGGCAGCCTGCCGTACAGTCTGTTCCGGCCATGGCTGCCGTGGGGAGTATCGAAGGCAGTCTCGATGAAACGATTCCGGTTGCCAATATGGGAGAAGTACTGCAATACCTGGGCAGTCATGACAACGCGGATTTTGTAATTCTGAAACTCCCCGAAAGCCGGAATTTCCATTCCGCCGGGGAGCCGGCCATCCTTAAAGCTGCCGATTACCGGAGAAGCGCCCCTTGAACCTCAGCCGGGAACAAAGCCGCCGGTGCAGGCGCGCCTCCAGGGTGCGCTTGAAGCTTCGCTGCATGAGTCCCCTCTTGATGATGCGGAAAGGCGTCATCAGCGGTTTCCTGCTCCTGATGGCCGGGACAACGCTTGCAGCCCAGGATTCGGGCCTGGAGGAAATCCTCCCCGCATTTAAGGACAAGGCGGTGGTGATCGACATGATTGCCCGGATTCTGGAAGACGGCCGGGAAGAGGTCTGGAATTCGGTCAATTCAAAAGTTACGATTCCCGGCAGACCTGTCGGCCTTAAAATGGTCGGGGCAAATATTATCATTGCGGCCCAGTTCACCCCCTACATTCAGCCGGGAAGAAAGAATTTTCTGGTAGCCCAGGGGCAGATATGGATTGAAATGCCCGGTGAAGGGATACGTTACTTTACCAGCATTCAGACCATTCCCCTGGAATTCGGGGAAGAGGTTCTTTTCTTTCCTCTGGGGCATAAGCAGCCCCAAGATGACGCCCTTATTGAGATAAAGCTGGCTCTGCGGCCCTATGCGGAAGAGCAGACGGTGAGGGAACCCCGTTGAGGAGAGTCCTCACAGGTATTTTTTTCTCCTTTTTTTTTCTCTCCTGTTCAGAAAAAGTTCCCCGTATCAGGTATATTGACCCTTCCATCGGGGTAATAGGCCAGCTTCTCAACATATATGGTGAAGGGTTCGGCCAGGAACAAGCCGAATCATACATCACCATAGCGGGTTCTTCTCCTACCAGTACCTCCTATATCCGGTGGCAGGACGACCTAATCAGCCTCAGGGTGCCGGAATTCGGGGAATCCGGGCTGATCTATGTTCATGTAGGCGGAAAGAGGAGTAACGGCGCCCTTTTTTCCAACAGGGCTGCCATTCCCCGGTCTGTTCAGGGTGGAGAATCGGGCCTTGCCCCCCGGATTGTTTCGCTAAGCCCTGAACCGGCCTCCGCAGGTTCCCTTCTTAACATTCAGGGCAGCGGTTTCGGCAATTCCCGTGAACGGAGCGGGATCTTCTTTTCCTGGACGGCTGAAAGTTCCCCATCGGCCCCGGCGGAAACGCAAAAAAACGAGGCGATTGAGGTTTCGGAAAGCGAAGGGGGCTATGAATACTGGAGCGAAAGGGAGATCAGAGTCCGTGTGCCCGATGGGGCGGTAAGCGGAAACCTGGAACTGAGGAGCCCGAGGGGGAATTCCCGGCCTATGTTCCTTGAGATTGCACGGGGGCCGGGAACCAAAACCTTCAGGGATAAACGGAGCTATACAATTTCCTATACGGTAGATGTTTCCGTGCAGGAGGCATCCGGTCCCAACAGTCTCTACCTCTGGATACCCCAGCCGGTTTCTTCGGCATCCCAGAGAAACGTATCGCTCCTCAACCGGAACCGGGAACCTTTTGTGGAAAACTACCGGGGAACAAGCCTCTTTCAGCTTCAGGATCAGCTTTCCGGCAAGACGGTTTCCATCACCCAGAGCTATCAGGTAGAGGTCTTTGCCCAGGAAACCGTCGTCAATGCCCAGCAGATAAGACAGGAGAACAATACTTCTCCCCGCTATTCCATGCCTTCCCCCCTGATTCCTTCGGATGATGAACAGATAAAGAAAACCGCCGATAGTATTGTTGAGCGGGAAAGAAACCCCTATATAAAGGCCAGGCGGATCTACGAATGGATGCTCAGGGAGATCCGTATTCTGAATGGTTCCCGTAACGGAGGGGCGCTTGAAGCCCTGCAAACGAAGACCGCCGATGCGTACCAGGCAAGTCTTCTCTTCTGCGCCCTTGCCCGTGCGGCGGATATTCCTGCCATACCTGATGCAGGTGTCCTGATTCTGCGTAACCGGGGAACTCAGCGCCACTATTGGGCGGAATTCTGGATAGACGGTTTCGGCTGGGCGCCGGTAGATCCCGCGCTTGGAGCGGGAGCGGCGCCTTCGGCCTTCACGCTGAGGGAAAATTCCGCATCCTGGTACTTCGGCAGCCTGGACAACATGAGGATCTGCTTTTCCCGGGATCAGACGATTCTCTCCCCCATGGATCCCCGAGGGCGTTCGGCAGTCCGCAACCGGGATTATGCCATACAAAACCTCTGGGAGGAAGCATCGGGGGGACTTGAGTCTTATTCATCCCTCTGGGGAGACATCACGATTACAGGAGTCTATGTACAGTAGAGTTTTATTAAAGGAGCGGATATGGTTACGGTCATTTCTTTGGGGGGATCTATCGTGGCCCCCGATACGGTTGATACGGCGTTTCTGAAGGATTTTACGGCCCTGATCCGCAGATTCCTCAAGGAAGACGAAAAGAGACGCTTTATATTCGTTACCGGCGGCGGCGGGCCCGCCAGAGCCTGGCAGCAGGCATACCGGACCGCAGGGGGAGAAAGCGATGACGAAGCGGACTGGATCGGTGTCATGGCCACACGGCTCAATGCCCAGCTTATCCGGGCGCTGATGGCCGAATGGTGCGGCCAGCCGGTTGTTACAGACCCTACCCAGGCAGGGCCTCTCTCCGACCGGGTACTGGTGGCTTCCGGCTGGAAACCGGGCTTTTCCTCCGATTACGATGCGGTACTGCTGGCGGAACGCTTCCAGGCGGACACGGTGATAAACCTCTCCAACATTGAACGGGTCCACACCGATGATCCCCGGAAAAATCCCGATGCAAAGCCCATAGACAGGATCTCCTGGGCGGATTTCCGGGCCATGGTAGGGGAAGAATGGATCCCCGGCAAAAACGTACCCTTTGACCCCGTAGCCAGCCGTCATGCGGCTAAAATCGGCGTCAAGGTTATATGCGCCGCAGGGAAGAATCTCCCCAACCTTGAAAAGCTCCTCCGCGGCGAAGAATTCCTGGGAACGGTGATAGGGTAAAGAATCCGGCGCTGGCAGAGGCATAGGTCTTGAGTAAAGAAAAAATTCACCTCAAAAATGCCGATGCCCCGGTATGGGCAGTGAATTTTTTAAAAAATTGTATTGACAAACCAATGTCAACAAGTTAAGCCTCCACGTTCAACAATTTGATTTGTGGTTATGATGAAATTTAGCCTTACGCGGTATATTCCTTGGCAGGGA
>JAIRXN010000117.1 GCA_031268245.1 Treponema sp.
TCCCGGGTAAGGGGATGTTCGATATCGAAGTCCAGGATATCGGCGTAGGCGATAAGGTCCATCCGGATTGCATCGCAGAAGGCGGTATGCCACGTGATACGCTTGCCGGTGGAGGAAGCGGGCGCTTCATGGTTGCTGCTCATAGGGATGTTCTCCACGGTAGAATATTTACCATGATGCGGCAAGCCCTCCCGGTATTCAGGAAAATGCGCGCGCCCGGCCGGTTTAACCGGGCGGTTTTTTTTGGTACTATACCGTATGGCCTTTGCCGCAGTTGCCTTCGATCTGGACGGAACCCTGTATCCGAATTACCGCCTCAATATCAGGCTCATCCCCTTTATCCTGCGGGAATGGCCGCTGCTGCTGGCCTTCGGCCATGCCCGTGACCGTCTGCGGGCCGCGGAAAAACCGGAAGAACGGATCCTTCCCGGTGAAAATTTCTACGCCGCCCAGGCCCGGCTGGTGGCCGCGGGCCTTAGAATCCCCTATACCCCTTCCCTGCGGGATAAGATCGAGCGCCTCATCTACCAGGGCTGGGCGGTCCATTTCCGCAGTATCAGGCTCTACCCCTTTGTCCGCGAGACCCTGGACAGTCTGCACCGTGCCGGCCTCAAGCTGGCCCTCCTTTCCGATTTTCCCCCGGAATTGAAACTGCGGCATCTGGGTCTGGACCGAATCTGGGATCTGGTCCTCTGTTCCGAAGCCATCGGGGCCCTTAAACCGGCGTCCCTGCCTTTTAAGGAGCTTGCCCGGGGTTTGGATATGGAACCGGAACGGATTCTCTACGTGGGAAACAGCGTATCCTACGATATCCGGGGGGCAAAGGCCTCCGGTCTCCGGGCCGCGCTGCTCAGTTCCCCCCGAAAAAGCCCAAACAGGGCCGCTGGAGCGGATTTTATCTTCTCCGACTATCGCAAATTGACCCAATATGTGTTAGGGTAAGTTCAAATGGCATTTTTCACCCCGGGAAATCTCATAACCCTGGCGATTGTGGTCCTGTTTTTGTTGCTTTTCCGCCAAATCGACAAGGGCAAACGTCCCCTGGAAATGCTCCGTAAGTATTCGGACAAACTCAAGGAAGATCTCGCCGCCTATGCCGCGGAAAAAGAAGAGGCCGTCAAAAGCTACGGCCTTTCGCTGGATGTGGAACAACAGGCCGCCCGGGAATTGATGAAGCGGCTCCGGCTGAGCGATCAGGAACTCTCCGCCAAGGCCGCCGCTCTGGCCAAGATTGACGAGCGGATAACTCAGTACGACCATAGTCTGGAAGAACTGGTCAACATGACTGCCAGGGTTCAGGAGAACCTGGGCCGCCTTAGGGAGGAATCTCAGTTTGTGGAGGGTACCCTCTCACAGGTTAAGGGGCTCAGGGAAAAGTTGGGGACCCTGGATAAGGACCTGGGAAAGCTGGAACAGCGTTTTCAGCGGGAAAATGCCGAGGCCCTGGAAAAGACCCAGGATGACTTTACCGCCTCTTTCCGATCTACCCTGCGGGATCTGGAAGCCCAGGCGGAAACCATCGAGCGCAAGGTGGAAGATCACCGGGAGGCGGTTGACCTGATAGAGGCGGAACGGGTGGAACGCCTGCAGGAGGGGGAGGCCTTCATCAAAGATGTTCTGGCCCGTTCCCTGGAAGAGGCGGGCCGCCGGGCCGATACGCTGGAAGACGCCGCCCTGGTAAAGCTTCGGGAACAGGCCCAGGACCGGGTGGAACGCCTCAAAACAGCCCTGGATGAAAAAATGAAAACTTACCAGGAAAGCGCCAAAGCCCGCGTCCTGGACTTGCAGGACCTCATTAAGCAGCAGCGGGCCGAGGCAAAAGCCACCGCCGCCGAATTTGCCGCCGCCGCCAAAGAACAGGAGCAGCAGCGGCAGGCGGAGGAAACCGCCCTGGCCGCCGCCGCCCGTTCCCGGCAGGAGGATCTCAAACAGCGCATCGCCGAAGGAGAGGCCGTCCTGGAACAGTTCAATACCGACCTGAACCTCCGGCTGGGCCGTTTCGATTCCGGGCTGGAAGATCTGAACCGTCAATGGGCGGCGGTCAGCGGGGACCTGGAGACAAGCCTTGTAGAACAGGAACAAAAATGGCTCCGTGCCTCTCAGGATATGGACAACGCCTCCTCCCGGCAGTGGGAACACTGGGAAACCCTGGCTCTGGCCCTGGAACGGACCCTGGAAACCCAGCGGAAGACCTGGGATGATGCCGCCTCCGCTTTCGAAGCCGCCCTGGCCGCCCACAATAAACAGATGGGGGCTGCCTTGGCAGTTCACAACGGCCAGGTGGAGGCTGTACTGGCCGCCGGCCAGGATCAGGTGGATGCGGCCCTGGCTTCCCGGGCGGAGGACCTGGAAAATGCCCTCCGTGCCCTGGAACAGCGTGGTACTGCGGCCTTGGCCGCCCACAACAGCCAGGTGGAGGCCGCCCTGGCCGCCGGCCGGGACCTGGTGGATGCGGCCCTGGCTTCCCGGGCGGAGGAGGTGGAACGGGCCATCAGAAACATGGAAGAGCGGTCCGGCGCCGCCATCGAGACCCGGGGGGAACGGTTGAATTCGGAACTGGAAATCCACCGGCAGAAGATGGAAGCCCTGGCAGCGGAAAATCAGGGCCTTTGGGAAACCCGGAAGCAGGATTGGGCAAACCAAGCAGCCGAGTATCAGGACGCCCTGCAGAATCAGTTGGAAAACTGGCGTAAGGCTGCGGAAGAATCCTACCGCCAGGCCCTGGAGGAGTCGGATCGGGTTCTGGAAACTTACAAGACCGCCCAGGCCGGGGAATTCTCCCGCCTGGGGACCATCGCCGATGATGCCGGCCGCCTGGAAGGGGAACTGCGCCGGATCATGGAGGAAGCCGAAGCCAAGGCCCGCGATTCCTTCGTTCATTTCGAGGAAGAGGCCGCCCTTTTCCGCCGGAACGCCGTCAGCGGCTTTGATGCCCAGGTTGATGACTTTAATACCACCCTCGAAGGTCTCAAGCGGGAACTGACGGAACTTAAAAAAGTCTCCTACGGAGTGGTGTCGGAGAACCTCAAGGATTTCGAAGATCAATTCTCCGCGGATCTTTCCCGGCGTAAGACCGATGTTGATCACCGTTTCAACTCCTGGCTGGAATCTGTAGAGCAGCGCCTCAATACCCTGAGCGAGCAGACCCTTGAACAGCATAAGGGCATGGAACTGGTCCTGGCCGAAAAATCACGGGAAGATTTCGCCCTTCTGGAAGAAAAACTCGATTCCGGCCTGGAACAACTGCGCCGGAAGATCCTCCTCATGGAAGCGGAGATCCGAAAAGAAATACAGACCGCCGACGAAACCCGCCTCTCCTTCCGGGATCAGCTCAGCCGGGACATGGACGATCTGCGTCTTGCCGCCGAATCTTCCATCAAAGTGGAAATCGGCCGTTATACCCTCTCCGCCCAGGAGAATATCAAGCAGAATCAACGGGATCTGGAAGGCCGGCTCAAGGAAATGGCCGATTCCCTGGAAACCCGGAACGCCGAACTCCGTTCCTCCCAGGAAAGGATCCGGGAACTGGCGGAGGAAAACGACAGCCGGATCGCCCAGTTCCGCGGCAGTCTGGACAAGGCCCGTGAAGAGGCGCTGGCCCAGCGGCAGGAGTTCTTTGCCCGCACCCAGGAGGAAGCCCGGGTCCTAAGCACCGCCGTGGAAGAAGCCGAACAGCGGATCCGGGACTTTACGGCTCAAACTGCCCTCTTTGATCGTACCGATGAACTAAAAACCGACTTGGAACACCGCATCGAGGATCTTCGCAGTGATATTGACCGCCTGGATCAGCGTAAGTCCGAGGTAGCCCAGATGGAGGGAGAATTCGTCCGTATCCGGCGGCTGGGGGACGAAGTAGGCGCCAAGATGAACCGTTTCCTCCTTGAACAGCGCCGCATCGATGCAATGGAGGAGAATTTTGACCGTTTCCTCCGGATCTCCCAGGCGGTAGAAGTAAAACTTGCCCAAATTTCCGATTCCCACGACACTCTGGAAGCCGTACAGGTCCAAATTCGCCATCTGGAAGACGCCCTGCGGGAGGTGGAAGAAAAATACCAGCGGGTGGAACGTAAAAACGAAGCCCTGGAAGAAACCAGCAGCGGCATCTCCCGGAATTTCAAGGCCCTGCAGGATTCGGAAACTGCCATGGACCACCTTAAACAGGGGCAGGATGATCTGTCCCTTCAGTTTGGAAAACTGCGGGATGACATTGAAACCCTGGCGGAGGAAAGCGAAAAGGCCCGGGTTGTTTCGGAAAAGCTTGCCCTTTTGGACGAATCCCTGACCGCCATCGAAACCCGCATCAGGGATATGCAAAGGGCCCGTGAATGGCTTGCCTCCCTGGAAACCCGCATGGAAGAGATGTACCGTCAGGCCCAGGATCAGGTAAAGCTTGCCGGTAACATCGTCAATCGGGAACAGACTCCCTTCCACGACGATAAAAGCGTCCTCACCCCGGAGGTACGGGAAAATGTACTCAGGCTTTCCCGCCGGGGCTGGACCGTCAAAGAAATTTCCAACTCCATCAAACTCCCCGAAGGGGCCGTAGAGCTTATCCTGGAATTCGCCTCCCGGGACCAGTAAGCCCGCCGCCGAACTTTCCGTACCTTCCCCATTTCCTCATTTTTCTCTCTTCCCCCTCTCCGTTTCCTGTCAAGCCCCCGCTTCCCTCCTTTCGTTTATGGAGATTCTGTCTATTACGAAAATTTTACTTGACAGATACGTCATTTTATGGCGATAATCATGATTAAGAGTGTAAATGTTCAGGTTTAGGTAGTTTCCACCGCCTTTCCCGGAACACCCCCCGCTCCCGCGCCGGCCCGGCGGGCCCCCCCCCCCGGCGCAACGCCCGAACCCACCCCGGAACCCCCGGACCCCTCAGGCCCGGACACCCGGGGAAACGCACGTTGTAAGGAGGAGATCATGAAAAAGCTTGGGGCTCTTTCACTGGTTCTCTGGCACTTAGCCGGGATGAGGCGGGCGTTGCCCGTTTCCCAAAACACAATTGCAGAGCAAAGGAGACAGGGATGAAAAAATTACTGGTGGTTTTACTTATTCTGACGGTAACCGGCGGCGCCTTCGCCGAGTTTACCATCACCGGAAGTGTGCTTACGGGAGTTGAAATTGTCGCCGAGAAGGACCAAGATCCCCAAATTAGGTTGCATAATGATGATGGGGAAGGGGCCCGGGTGTATATAGGCGGCGCAGCAACATCTGAAAGCGGCAACTACGGGCTTAATTTTGGGATTATGGGCGACCCGCTCTATCTGCTCGACGTGGTAACTGATTTTGATACTACTGCACTAACTGTTACGTCAGAAGAAGTTACTCCGGTTAAGTTTGATTATGCACGGGTGTGGGGTAAGTTCCTGGACGATAAGCTTAAGGTGATTATCGGCAGCAGTACCGGATCAGCCTGGGATACAGACAGGTGGTATTGGAAGGATTGGGACAGCCTGACGGGGATTAGGTTTGAGGTTACTCCCATCGGCGGGCTTAGTTTCGGCGCCGCTCTGCCTCTCCCGGTTGCCGGGGGTCTGCCGGCGGATGCCTTTAAGGGGACGGTATTTGGTGTCAAATACGGGAACGATGCCTTCATTGCCAACACCCTCTGGAAACTTGACCTTACTAATGACAGCGTGAACGGGAATTTCGGTGCGGTTATCACTGCGGTTCCGAATTTTACCTTCAGCGCGGAGGGCTACCTCAATAATATCGGGAATAAACCTTTTGCCCAATTTGCTGAAAGCGCAGTCTGGTCCTCCTCCCCCCTGACGGTCGGTTTATGGCTTTTGGAAAATGCGGACATCTCCGACACTGATGCGGCATCCGATGACTATACCAAGTTTGCTTTTTATGTACGGCCCTATGTGGAGTATCAGATCCTCGATTCCCTTAACCTGGGTTTCCGTGTTGAATTCAAGACCGGTATGGCTTCAGATCAAGTCAATGTAGATGGTGACGGCGTATCAACGCCGGATCTGTCCTATCAGATTAATGTAAGACCCTATCTTGCCTACACCGTGGGTAGTAATGCTACAATCGGTGCATATTACAACCTTAAGACAGACAAGACCGTGGTCAGTGGTGCTGATTCGACCTTGAAGCATACAGTCCAAATCAACTTTGGCTGGTCCTGGTAGTTTTCGGTTCTGTTGATAACCCCC
>JAIRXN010000128.1 GCA_031268245.1 Treponema sp.
GCCGCCGTCTTTCATGATACGGCCGTATTCTTCGGCGGCAATTTTACAGAGAAGCCAGGCATAGGGTACACCTTCACCCGACCAGGGATTGGTAAGGCAGGCCGCGTCCCCGAGGACGATAAATCCGTCGGCAACAAAACTGTAGGGCGGTCTGCGGTATGGCGTGCATCCTTTTTCAATATGATCCAATTCATATTCCGGCAGGTATCCTTTTGCCTCAAAACGCCGGAAAACTTTTTCCGCATAATCATAGGAAAGATTCGCGCCCACACCTATAATCGCACCGTCCGTTTCATGCTGGGGTGCGAGCCAAACCTTGTACTGGGTCCATGTTGTATTTGTCTCAACCTTGTCTGTTTCAGGATGTTTCAGATTCACGTAGTGCAGCGCCACATAAAACATATCACGGGGGCCTGTAACAAAATTCTCCACCCCGTAGCCTGAGGGGAGGCTTGTGCGCAGTACCGCAGGAATTCCGGACGCATCCACCGAAAGCCGCGCATGTACATGCAGTGCATTTCCCTTGCTTTGGAACACCGCTCCGGCGAGTATGCCTTTTTCATCGTAGAGAGCTTTCTCGAAAGAGGTTTCAAAGAGGATTTCGGCGCCTTGTTCCCGTGCCCAGTCTGCCAGACGCCGCATCAGGGGGCCCCGGCGCAGCACTTTAATCGTGGTGTAGGAATTTTTGGGCCATTTATTTAACGCCGATTTTTGAATGCTGTGGCTGAATTCCGCCACATATTCAGGATCGCCCTTGCCCGGTTCATGCAGTCCAAAACGCCCGAACTGTTCCTTTGCAATATGAATGATGTTGTAACGGTCACCCAGTTTTTCTTCGCTTGATTTTTCGCATACAAGCACCTTGAAGCCCTGCCGTGCCATCAATCCCGCAAAATAGAGTCCTGCGGAACAGCCGCCCGTTACAAGTATGTCTACAGTTTTTTCCATATAATTCTCCCAGAATATTATGATACTACATGTTTACCGAATTGACAATTAAAATCGGGGCTGCCTGTGCTTTGTCTGTAGCAGCGTTATTATGAATGGATCGCTGGTTTCCTGTTTTATTCCATGGTATCATTTTACATGCGTATTACGGCGGATTTGCACATTCATTCCCGTTTCTCCAGGGCTACCAGTTCCAGGCTGAACCCCGCCCGGCTTGACCGCTGGGCACGCATAAAAGGTCTTAACCTCATCGGTACGGGGGACTGTACCCACCCTCTCTGGCTGAAGGAATTGCGGGAACAGCTTAATAATGCGGAGCAGGGTTTCTATACCCTTAAGGATTCAGTACGCAAAAATTTTGACTCAGGCCCTGCCCTGGCCGAAGAGCTGCCCTCCCCGAAAACCGCCTCCACCGGCTTTGTCCTTACCGGAGAGATCAGCACCATCTATAAAAAGGACGGCAAGACTCGGAAGGTTCATCACCTCGTCATCCTGCCGGATTTTGATGCCGCCGCGGCATTCCAGCGCCGCCTCGAGCGCATAGGCAACATCACGTCCGATGGCCGTCCGATCCTGGGTATCGACAGCCGCGATCTTCTTTCCATGCTTCTTGAAGCCGATGAACGTTCCGTTATGATTCCCGCCCACATCTGGACTCCCTGGTTCTCCGCTCTGGGAGCGAAATCCGGTTTCGACTCCATCGAAGAATGTTACGGTGATCTTACCAGTCATATTCCGGCCATTGAAACCGGCCTTTCTTCCAATCCGCCCATGAACTGGGCTCTTGAATCCCTGGATCGTTTTGCCGTTATTTCCAACTCCGATGCCCATTCGCCCGATAAGCTGGGCCGTGAGTGTACTGTTTTTGATATGGATATGTCTTTCTCCTCTCTTTCCGCGGCTCTCAAAGATTCGGCCGGCATTCTTGCTACCGTTGAATTTTTCCCGCAGGAGGGAAAGTACCACTATGACGGGCACCGGAACTGCGGTGTCTGCCTTGGGCCGGATGAGGCCCTTGCCGCCGGAGGCATCTGTCCGGTCTGCGGTAAGGCCCTGACCCGGGGCGTGATGGGCCGGGTACTGGAGCTGGCGGATCGCCCGGTGGATGAAAGAGCCGTTCCGGAACATTCCGCCGGGGCCCGAATGCCCTCCCGTGCGCGCGGGCTCCTTGCTTCCCCTCCGGATGAGGCTTGCGGGAACAGGCGGCCCTATTATTCCCTCATCCCTCTGCGGGAAATGTTGGGGGAACTCCTTGAAACAGGCCCCGCGTCAAAACGTGTGAATGCGGCCTACAGTTATTTTATTGAAAAGGCGGGCAGCGAGTTTGCCATTCTTATGGATATGTCTCCTGAGGAAATTGAAGCCTTCCGCTGTCCTGAGCTTTCCGGGGAACTGCTTGCTCACGCGGTACAGCGGATGCGTTCCGGTGAAGTTTTCATCAGTCCCGGCTATGACGGTGAATACGGAACTGTCCGGGCGTTTCCCCCGAAGGCAGGCGGGAAAAAGAGCAGTAACACTGCGGGAGAACTGTTTCCGTCCGGAGATGGGCCATGCAGCGATACCGCAGATAAATTTTTATCCAAAGATAAATTTCCGAAAAGGAAAAAGACAGGGACTGTACGGCAGGCGGAGGCCGCCGCAATGCCCTTTACGCTGGAAGAGGAACAGGAAAAAGCCGTGTCCTGGGACGGGCCCGAAGGGCTTATAATCGCCGGGCCGGGAACCGGAAAAACAGCGGTGGCGGCCGCCCGGATCGCAGGGCTTCTGGAAAAGGGCGCCGATCCCGGTTCCGTTCTGGCCCTCAGTTTTTCTGTCAAAGCCGCAGCGGAACTGCGGGAACGCAGCGGCAGAATTTCAAAACGCGGGGCGGAGGTTTTAGTCCGTACCTTTCATTCGTTTTGCGCCTCCATTCTTCGTGAACAAGAACCGGCCCATGGCATTCCCTCCGGCTTCCGTATTTTGAATGATGATGAACGGGATGCCATTTTACAGGACATCATTCAAAGAGAAGCGAAGAAGCGCCTGAGTTCCCGCCGTTTGGGAACGTATATTGAAACACGGAAACGCTTCCTCCTCTTGCCCGGTGAGGAGACTCCCTTCGGCGGCCTTGTTTTGCCCGGGCGGGCCGGAACCTTTATTACAGCCATTTCCGGTCTTGCCGGAGATTTCGGCCTTCCTCCGCCGGAAGCGGAACCGGAAGCGCTCTATCGCATTTACCGGGATCATCTCCGTGCGGCAGGCGGAGGATCTCTCCTTGATTATGACGATCTTGTCGCCGGTACGGTACGGCTTCTTGTGCTAAACCCCGCTTTGCTTGCCTCCTGCCGCAGCCGGTTCCGCCATATCCTGATTGACGAGTATCAGGACATCAACTTTGCCCAGTATGCCCTGATCCGCCTCCTTGTTCCCGGCTGCAATTCTGCCGGAGTGCGGAAACAAATACAGCCTCAATTGGAAGGTCAAAAACCGCCGGAATATGAAATGTACCCGCAGGAGCTTCGTGTAATCGGCGATCCGGATCAGTCGATTTATGCCTTCCGCGGTTCCGACAAACGTTTTATTGACCGCTTCACTGTCGATTATCCCGGAGCGGCCCGCTTTGTATTAAGCCGGAGTTTCCGCTGTGCCGCCCCGATTCTGGAGGCTGCAGTCCGGTTGACCGGCGGACGGCTCCGGGGAACGGATGCAGAAACGGTACGGCTCTACCGCAGTTCCTATCCCAGCGCCGCCTCCGAGGCGGAAGGCATAGCCCGCCGTATCGCGGCTCTCTGCGGCGGAACGAGTTTTTTTGCCGTAGACAGTAACACCGCCGGTATGGACGGCTCAGAGCCGCTGAATCCGGGCGACTGCGCCATCCTGATCCGCAGCGCCGCCCTGGCCCGGCCGATTCTCAAGGCTCTTGCCGATCACGGTCTCCCGGCCGATTATGCCGGGGAGATTCCCTGGCAGGAGGAGGAACCGGTAAAGTCGATCCTTGAGATCCTCAGATCCGCTGTCTTTCATCAGGGAACAGAAGGGACGCATATACAAGCCGCTTTTCTGCGTTCGCAGTCTCCTGTGGAAGCTGTAGCGGCGGCTTACCGGCTTTTGCAAAGTCATAAAAAATCTTTCAATTTTGAAGAGGCTCTTGCCCATGTAAGCGCCGTTGCGGGACTCTACAGGGATCTGCCTTCATTCCTTGACGCGCTTTCGGTAAGCGGCGCCGCAGAGGGCGGCGGCCTGGATATCCGGCGGGAGGGGGTACAAGTGATGACAATTCATGCGGCAAAGGGCCTTGAGTTCGAGCAGGTGTTTGTTCCCGCCCTGGAAGAAGGTCTGCTGCCCTTTACCCTCTATGAAGATCCTCCGGTTCCCGAATCCCGTATCGAAGAGGAACGCCGTCTCCTCTATGTCGCCATGACCCGTGCCCGGAGCGGACTCTATCTCTCCTGGGCGAAGTCCCGTTCTTTTCGGAGCGGAAACGGTTCCAGAACCTTACGCAATGAGCCCAGCCGCTTCCTCAAAGACCTCGAAACGTCCATCCCCCTTGACGAATACGAAAACCGCCGGCCCGCCGATCCGCAATTGAAACTGTTTTAAGGTGAATCGGCCAGGGCCGTATATAAATTCCCGTGTTGCGTCACGTAAAAACGAACCCTCAGCAATTTTACTTTTACTGAAGAAATTTGCCACGAACGACACGAACAAACACGAACGGAACAGAGCGACCTTCATTTTTCCGTCTGTTTTCATAAAGGAGCCTCTTATTTCATTCAAACTATGCTGAAAGAGAGGTAAAATCGATGCTATCAAAGTAAAAGTTCGTGAGGTACGTGCGAAGCACGCTCAACTTCCGGATATAATCAACGCCATCAAGCTGGAATACGTCTTGTTCGGGTGGTTCGTGATTATCCGTGGCTTAAAGTAAAATTGCTGACAAACCATAGCCTGCCCTTGTTTCTAAGGGTTTCCGGGATTACAATAAAAGCACGAAACTTTGTTTTATGTGAGCTTGTTCTAAAACACGGGCGGAACAGCCTCATGTTAGATTCAATTTTTAGGGTTGGCAATGCAGTTCAGATCTACCATTTCAAGCGCCTCTCCGGTCTCATTTAAGGATGCGATTCTGCATACCCTGCCGCGGGAGGGGGGGCTCTATGTGCCCGCTTCGGTGATGGACATGCGGCAGTTTTTTCTTTACATGGATGCGGATACCAGTTTTCCGGAGTTGGTAACCACGGTGGCGCCGGTACTGCTCCAGGGGGAGTTGAATCCTTTCTCCGCATCCAGGGTTGCGGAAAGCGCCTACGATTTTGAGCCTGAGCTCCAGATTCTGGACGAAGGACTCTCTCTGCTCAATCTTTTTAATGGCCCTACCGGGATATTCAAGGACTTTGGCATCGCATTTCTGGCGGCGGTGATGGAGGAGCTTCTTAAAAATTCCGGGAAAGCCATGGTTATTTCTGCTACCCGGGGGGACACGGGGGTGAGCACGTCTCACGCCTTCAGGGGCCGGAAGGGGATTACCTCGGTTATGCTGTACCCTTCGGGCCCTATCCGCGGTCTTGATCCGGAAAGTTTTGTGCCGAACGGGGGGAATATCATCCCCATCCAGGTGAAGGGTACCTTTGACGACTGCCAGAGTCTTGTCAAGGCAGTGATCAATGACCGGCCTTTTGCGGAACGTTACTGCATAACCAGTTCCAATGCCATCAATCCGGGCCGGCTGTTGCCCCAGACTTTCTACTATCTCTATGCCTTTATCAAGATAAAGAAGCTTCTCAAGGGAGATCTGGTTTTCAGTGTGCCTTCGGGGAATTTCGGGAACCTTATCGCCGGACTTTACGCCTGGAAATTTGGTATGCCGGTCTCCGGTTTTATTGCCGCAATGAATGCCAATAACGCCTTCGGCGACTTTATCCAAGGGAAGCCCTTTCAGCCCAAGCCGCTTATCATTACCAATTCCCCTGCCCTGGATGTGAGCATGCCGGAAAACTATGAACGGTTCCAGTCTTTCTATGAAGAAGCTCCGGCGGTCATGCGGAACATGGTTTTCCCCGCTACGGCAAGCAATGCCTCAACCCTTATCGCCATGGAGAAGATGTGGAAAAAGTATGGTGTTTTTGTGGATCCCCATACTGCAGTCGGCCTTGCCGCGGCGGAACAGATAGGGGCAACCATGGGGTATAGTGATCAGAAGATCCATACCGTGGTACTTGCCACAGGGCATCCGGCAAAGGAGGCCCTTGCCGTAGCCAAGGCTACAGGGCAGGATATCCATATACCGGAAAAACTTCAGAGTCTGCAGAAACCGGCTGATCCTATTGCGCTGATAGAGCCGGAACTTGATGCTGTCGAAGGGGCGATTGCAAGTTGTTTCTGATCGGCGTGAAATCCATACCTTATAGAGCGAAGATATCTGCAGGCAGGCTTGCTCCCGGGTATCATTACGGGTATCATTATATAAAAAGTTTTTTGGCGGAAAAAAATGGCGGGTACTATTTACCGGATTTTCTTTGTGCTTCTCTGCGGGATTCTCCTGCTTCCGGGTGTCTTTGCCCAGGAAGGAACGGCTTCCCCGGAAGTCGAGCCGCCCGGTACGGCTGTGTCTGAGGCGGCGGCGGATTCAGCCGCTTCAATATCAACTTCAGTAGAAAAGGTTTGGGAAAAGGCGGTAGAAGAAAATCCCGTTGTCCGGACTGTCGAGGATGCCGGCGAGGCCCGAATGGGGTTGTGGATCAAGCTGGGGATTGCCCTTGGTATGGTTATCCTTCAGATTTTTATCATCTGGCTCGTCTGGCAGCTATTCAAGGTTTTTGCCCGCAGGCTTGGCGATTACGGCAAGGCGCATATCAAGCCGTTCAAGATCAAGAAATTCAAGCTGCTTGATACCCCTCAGATTCTCAACATTCTTCTGTTCTTTCTCCGGCTCCTCAAGTACCTGGTTACGGTTTTTCAGCTTTTTATTACCGTGCCGATTGTTTTCAGCCTCTTTCCCGCAACGGCAAAACTGGCCTCCACCCTCTTTGGCTATATTCTTACGCCGTTCAAAAACATCCTTTTTGGAACAATCTCATACATTCCCAACCTTATCACCATTGTGGTTATTGTCTTTGTAACCCGCTATGTGATCCGGGGCCTTAAATTTTTTTCCACCCAGATTCAACGGGAAAAGCTGGTGATTCCCGGTTTCTATCCGGACTGGGCTTCGCCTACGTTCAATATCCTGCGGGTGCTCCTCTGGGCCTTTACCGTGGCAATCATCTATCCCTATCTGCCCGGCTCGGAGTCCCGTATATTTCAGGGCGTGTCGGTTTTTGTGGGTATCGTTTTTTCGCTTGGCTCTTCTTCGGCGATCGGGAACCTTGTAGCGGGTCTCGTGGTTACCTATATGCGGCCCTTCAAGATCGGTGACCGGATTCAGATTCAGGGCAATACAGGGACTTTGGTTGAAAAAACGCTCATGGTAGTGCGTATCAAGACCAACAAGAATGAGTACATCACATTTCCCAATTTGCAGGTGCTTTCCGCCAGTATCATCAATTACAACACCTCTTCCGACGAGGATGAAGAAGGGCTCGTGCTCTATGCGGAGGTTACCTTCGGCTATGGTACGCCCTGGAAGCTCGTCCACGAGATTTTGATCGAAGCGGCAGGCAAGACAGGGTATGTGCTGCAGAACCCCAAGCCTTTTGTACTGCAAACCGCTTTGGACGATTTCTACTGTCATTATCAGATTAACTGTTTTACCAAAGAGATTGACAGGGTTCCCTCTATTTATTCCGAGCTGTTACAAAACATTCAGGACGGCTTCCATGCCCAGGGCCTTGATATGACCGCTCCCCAGTTCAGGATCAATCTTCCCCCGGAATCGGCCATGTACACTCCTCCCGCGGAAACGAAGGCCGCCGTCAAGGCAGTAAGGCGGAGGAGCGGTTCCCGATCCGCCTCCGAAGCTTCGGCCAAAAAACCGTAGGATATAGAGCCGTTTGGAAACTTCAATTTTCCGGACAAGTCTAAGGAGCATCGGCATCGTTCCGGCGGCATTGCGCCCGAAATTCCGTGTATGCTAATCCCAGGGGAACCTGTTATCCTCTCCGCTGCCGGAAAGCCAGTCTACATACTGTACTGCGGTTCGGGGACTGCGGCCGTTGAACCAGCGTTCCCAGCGCAGGGCGTTTTCCCGGAAACATTGCAGTTTTTCTGCGCCGCCGCTTAAAAGGCCCCGTTTGCGGGCGATAAACTCCGCAATGGAAAGGTATTCATCCTGATTTGGGGAAATG
Organism: Treponema sp.; assembly: GCA_031268245.1. Classification (GTDB taxonomy): domain Bacteria; phylum Spirochaetota; class Spirochaetia; order Treponematales; family Breznakiellaceae; genus JAIRNJ01. The sequence goes on from JAIRXN010000128.1 coordinate 8,211, forward strand.
TAGATTACCGTAAGGCCGAAGCGGTCTGCCAGGGAGAGCTGTTCCTGCATGGTATCGAAGGAACGCATGTCTCCGTTTTCGGCTGCGCCCGGGCCGGGTCTGTCGCCGGGACGTTCCTTTATGAGATGGCGGCGATTGCTTGTGGCGTAGACCGCCGTGTTGGAAGGCTGCTTTTCGATGCGGCCTTCGAGCAGGGCTTTTAAACCGGTAAATGAGTCGCCGGCGCTTTCAAATGAAAGATCATCAATAAATATGATGAAGGGAAGGGGCCGCCGCGAGAGGGTTTCCATGATCCGGGGCAGATCGCCAAGATCGTTCTTGCGAAGTTCCAGCAGCCGCAGGCCCCGGTCTTTCAGGTCGTTGGCAACGGCTTTTACGGTGGCGGATTTTCCTGTGCCGCGGTCTCCGTAGAGGAGAAGATTGTTCGCCGGTTTGCCGTTGAGAAGCCTCAGTGTATTGTCCAGTACCATTTTTCGCTGATCCTCATAGCCTGAAAGATCCGAAAAGCTGACGGGATCGGGCCCGGGTACAGGCCGCAGGGGAATGTCCCTGCTGTTTCCTGACCAGACGAATGAATGGTAACGCCCCAGATCCCCGGCGCCGGAATGCCGGATATGTTCCGCCAGTTTTGGCATAGCGGTTTCCCAGTTGCCGCCGCGCGGAAAGACGGAAGGAGCGCTTTCTTCGCTGTCTGCCGCCCAAAAGGCGCGGGCCTCAGCCTCCATTCTCCGTGAGGCCTCTCCAAGGCCAGAGGCGCGGAGAATTTCCGCTCCCCTGAAACCGAGGGCGGAAAAGTCAAAGGCGGCGATGTTTCCAAGTCTGTTCAGGTCTGCGGCAGCGGCAGTACGGAGAAACTGCGGGAGGGAAACGGGATCTTTTTCAACGGCGAGGGTAAAGGCGTTTTCATCGTATAGAGTCATCTCTGCAATGACGGTGTAAAAAGAATCGCAGCCAGCAGAAACAAGTGTCTGTGCGGCGATAAAGCTGCCGGTAAAGGCAGACCAGGCTTTTGAGAATTTGAGTACACTGTCAAAATGCACGGAATGTTCCGGTTTGATCGCGCCGTTTTTGGCGTGATTCAGATCTGCGGATGCGCTCAGTGCGGTTTCCAGCAAGGCGGCGAAGGTTTCCATGAGAGGCTTTGAACGCAGTCCTGCAAAAACATGCAGGGCGGCAAGATCTACAAGACAGCGCTGTATGTCTTCGCTAAGATCCATGATGGGAGAGTGTATCACATTGACGCCGCTTCAAACAAGCGTTAAGGTATTTTGTAACAGGAGAGCGGGGGAATATGTTTTTCCGGATTGCAGAGATACTCATTTCCGTTGTTTCGGGCGCTCTTGTGGGCTGGATTACCAATGCCATTGCGGTAAACATGCTCTTCAGAAAATACTGGAAATGGGGCGGCGTCATTGAAGAACACTATGAAGAATTTATTGAAAACATGTCCGCCCTTGTGGAAGATGATCTTGTCAACGCAAAAACTCTGAGCAGGGAATTCAATACTGAAAATTTCAAAAAGGAACTCGATCTCTGGGTTGAAGAAGTGCTTGAGAGGCAGCTTCCCGCTCATTCCGGCACAGTCCGCCTGGACGAAATTCCCGGCATTGAAAGGAGTATTGAAAACCTGATACATCTCCTGCGGGAAGAGGAACCCGCTTTTTTTGCAGGGATACTGAAACTGTTTTCCCGCAAGAAACTGGGAGATCTTGTTTCGCAGGAACAGTACCGGTATCTTTCCGAAAAGAATGCGGCTCCGGTAATGGACGCCCTTCTTTCGCGGGAAGAGGACATAAAAAATTCCCTCCTTGACTTTCTTTCCAGGCATAAAACTTCCGAATTTGTTTCCCCTGCCGGATTAAGCAGTATTACTGTTCTTCTAAAATCCGTTATCAGGGATGCCGATTTTTCTGTTTTTGAGGCTGCTGCCGGGGAACTCTGTATGGAATTGTCTAATGCCCCGGATATCGAAAGCCTTGTCTTGAAATTTGAAGAGTATGCGGCGTCAACGAAATGGAATACCCTTATTCCTGAGCCTCAAAACTTTGCCGAAAAATTTACGGCAGATTTTGCCGGATTTGCCAACTCTAAAAAAGGCCGGGAACTCTTTGCCGGGCTTGCCTCCGCCCTTACCGGCGATGGCCGCTGGATAGCGGCGGACTTGGCCGGGATTACGGTTCATGAGTTCAGGGGAAAGTTTACAGGGTTCATACAGGATAAAACATTCCGGGCGGCGGAGAAACTGTCCGCCCTGATCGTTGAATCGAAACTTGAGATTGAGGAAAGAATAAATGCCGCAATTGACAGGCAGCTTGAATCTTCCGCCAAGGGGAAATTACTCGGCGGCTTCAAGGGCCTTTTAGGAGGTAATATTGCGGAACGTTTTGATGTTACGGGGAAAATTGCTTCGTATATTCTTAAAAACAGCGGAAGGGCAGGAGAGAATTTTTCCGGGGCTTTTAATTCCTTCATTGATAATACTACTGTGGGAAAGGCTGTTGCCGTTCTGGAAAAAAACTTTCCCCTGCAGAATATTATTGCGGAAGCTCTGCGGGAAAAAGCCGCCGGATTGCATAGCGATACCGCTCCCCTTGTAAGGTTTTTGGATAAGCCGGTCAATATCAGGATCGATCCTTCACGCATCAGGGCGGGACTTCTTCCCCGTCTGTTTAGGGCATTGAAAGTCCGCCTGCTCCGGTCCGATTCCCTGAAGACCGGCCTCGCGGCCCGGCTGGAAAAGGCTTTGCTCCGTCTTCAGGATCTTCATGTCTCAGATGTTTTTAATCCGAAGAATATAAAATTCAAATTCGACAGAGAGGGTATCGAATGGTTTTTGAAAAGCCTCCGGGAAAACATTGCCGGTTTCAGGCTGGAAAAAATCGCGGCAGGAAATTTGACAGGAAAACTGCAGATCAATTACCGGGCAATATGGGAGAGAAACAGGGAAAGGGAACTCAATCAATTATACCGCCTTCTGCAGGATCCTTCACTACATGACAGAATATCTGCCGGAATACGGAAGGCTCTGCTTGAAAACCTCGATCCCCTGCTGGACAGGCGGATATCCGGCCTGGTCAGCCGTGAGTTGAAGAAGTCAAGTCCGCAGGGGATTAACGCCATGGTGCAGGGCTTCATGGGAAGGGAACTCAAGCCGATAAATGCCTTCGGCGCTTTTTTGGGCGCTCTGGTTGGAGGGGCCGGAGCTGCCGCGGCCCTGCTATTCGCTCTTCCAAAGGAATTTCTTCCCTGGATGCTTCCGGTTTATGCCTTCCTCTTTGCGCTCACCGGAGTGGGAACAAACTGGATTGCCGTGAAGATGCTTTTTAGACCCTATAAGCCGCTGATAGGAAACCTGAACAGATCTCCTTTTGTCGGGGTGGTTGCCGCCGAAAAACCACGTTTTGCGGCGAGTATTGCCGGTTTTGTGGACAGCCGTCTTTTTAATGACGCCATGCTTTCCCGTTATTTTTCCGAACAGAAAACGCAGCTACAGGAATACTGCAGGAAACGGCTTGAAGAAACGGATTACGGCATCATCAATACAATGTTCGGCAGGGGCACTGCCGGGCCCGAAACACCCGGTTTTCCAATGTTCCGGTTCCTGCAAGGGTATATCAGGGAACATGAAACCGGCATTGCCCTTTATGCCGAGTCGATGGCGGCGGGGATCGGTACTTCCGAAAACAGGGAAAAATACTGCAGGAAGGCCGGGAACTTCATTGCGGAAAAACTAGCGGAAGCCGATCTTGCCCCTGCGCTTTACGGAGTTCTCATCCGGGCAATTAAAGGCAAGACAGTCTCTCATTATATAGAGACGGCCGCTCCTGTCTTTGAAAGGTTTTTCAGGGACAGGTTCACGGATTTTATTGAGGGGCAGAATACCGGAACCCTTAAACATTTTGCGGAACGCTTTAATGACAAATTTATGGACTATACCGCGGGTAAAAGTTTTATTGATATGGCAGGCAGTGAAACTGTCAACGGCTTTAAGGATGATCTTTCCCGTTTCCTCGTTACCCTGCTGCAGAAAAATCCCGCATCTTTTATACGGCAATTTATGGAGAGGGAATTTGCTCCGGACAGAAGGCTTAAGGAGTGTTTTAATGGTATTCTTCCCCGTCTTCTGCGGGAAAATATTGATCTTGTCATCGATCTGATTGTAAAGGCAGTAAAACGGCGGCGTTTCGACATCGGCAGGGCGGTCATTGAGGAAATGCCGGGGATGCTCAGGATGGTAGCGGAGGATCAGGTGCAGCCTGTTGTTGATATTATCATTGACGAAGAGCTTCCGCAATTTTTGGAAGGGAAGAGGGAGGCTCTTCTTGCCATTGGCGATGAAGTTCTGGGAAACAGTTTTTCAGAAACAGGTTTCGGTGCAGATTCCCTGAACTATGAAGTTCTGGAAAAGATTGCAGCGGCTTTTCTTGAGGCTCCTTCGGTTTACCGGGCTTTCCAGGAACTTGTCTCTGGTATTGCCGCAATGTACACGGAAATGCCGATAGCAGTCTTTTTGAAGATGTTCAACATTGTTACGGTACAGGATCTTATGAACCGTGCGGAACCTGTGCTTGAGTTCATGCTGCCGGAACTTAAATCATGTCTAATCTCCGCCGGAGTACCGGATAGTATAGGCGCTTTTGCCGTAAAGGTTCTTGCCGGGATTGCAGGGGAACTTCCGGCGGAGACACTGCTTGAAAACATTAATGCGGAAAAAGAACTTGGGAACATTGTTTCTCTCATGCAGAAAGATCCTGAAATAAAGGCTGAAGTTTCCGTTCTTGTACAAACACTGTTGGCGAATATCACCGGGGAGAAGGATTGGTACAATGCTCCGCTTCTGCGGAGGGACTGCGGCGTTTTTATACGGGGACTCACCGGAGAAGATTTTGCCGCCGCGGAAGCGCTCATTCCCGGCTTCATGGGGATTTTTGGGAACCTGAATTCCGCGCTGGTTCCGGAAACCAGAGCCTCCATTGCCTCCTGCCTGATAACGGCAATCCTTGACGCCCTTGAAATCAGATTCGGAAACATCATCCGTTCCGTCAACATCAGGGATCTGACAGAAAGGGAAGTAAACAACATGCATCCCAGAGAGGTAGAGATTCTGTTCAGGAAATTTGCCGATCCGTATTTCCGGAAGATAACCCTTTACGGCTGGATCGGTTCCTTTGGCGGGATACTCAGTTACTTTATTACCTGGCTTTTATGGGTGCTTGAGCGCTAGTGTTCCGTCTTATACATTCTCCATAATAACCACGGACGACACTGACAACACGGACATAGAAAAGAACGCGGAAATTGATGCTAAATCACTATTTTTTGCTCTTTTTCTTACT
>JAIRXN010000137.1 GCA_031268245.1 Treponema sp.
AAAGCCTGCAGAAAATTTTGCCAGAAATCAAAATAATTTGCACGGCATAATCAGAAGGCCAACCTGCCAGAAATGCAGAACGGCTATTGACAAACGCGCTCCTAAAACCAGGCAAGCCAGACAAATGGAAAAGCAAAAGCCCAAAAAGGGGGAACCGTTTTTATGTCCTATCTGCAGAAAACGTTCCATTGCAGGAATAACTGCCAAGATTGTTGCAGATCATGACCATCACACTGGTAACATCCGCGGATTTATTTGTGATAGCTGTAATACCGGATTGGGAAGATTTAAAAACGGCGAAAATTATCTAATGAACGCGGTAAACTATATCAAAGAGCACGATACTTTAGGTTAAGAATTTATTCTTTACTTTTTTTAACCAATTTAGGGGGTATTGTACATAACTTGAATGCAGCTTACTCTGCCCAGGAACGGCTGCGCCCTACCGCCTTGTGCCAGCCTGAGATCAGTGCCTTACGCCGATCATCCTCAAGACGGGACGCGAATGTGCGGTCAATCTTCCATTTTGCCTTGATCTCGTCAAGGCTCTTCCAGTAGCCCACGGCAAGGCCGGCCAGGTATGCGGCGCCCAGAGCGGTGGTTTCCCGGATCTTCGGGCGGAGGATCTCACCGTCCATGATGTCCGCCTGGAACTGCATCAGAAACGTATCCCGGCTTGCCCCGCCGTCCACCCGGAGTTTGCCGATTTTGGTTCCCGTATCCTTCTCCATGGCCCGGATAAGATCGAGGCTCTGGTATGCGATGCTCTCCTCGGCGGCGCGGATAATGTGATCCCGTTTGGTCCCTCTGGTAAGTCCGATGATACAGCCCCTGGCGTACATGTCCCAATAAGGGGCCCCCAGACCCGTAAAAGCGGGAACCAGGTACACTCCCCCGGCATCCTTCACCTTTCCCGCGTAATACTCCGTGTCGGCGCTGTCGGTTATCAGCCGCATCTCGTCCCGAAGCCACTGGATCACCGCGCCCGCCACAAAGACAGAACCTTCCAGCGCATAGCTGACCTTCCCTTTTTCCCCTGCAGGACCTGCGGCAATAGTAGTGATAAGCCCGTTCCTGCTTTTCACCGCTTCGGTTCCCGTATTCATAAGGAGGAAGCAGCCCGTACCGTAGGTATTCTTGGTATCCCCCTTGCCGAAGCAGCACTGCCCAAAGAGAGCCGCCTGCTGATCCCCTGCGGCGGAGGCGATGGGAATTTCCACCCCCTGAATGTTCACCGTGCCGTAAATTTCGCTTGAACTCTTCAGAGCGGGCAGCATGGCAGGCGGGATGTCCAGGGCCTCAAGGAGCTTTTCGTCCCAATCGAGTTTATGAATATCGAAGATCATAGTACGGCCGGCATTGGTATAATCGGTAACATGAACCTTGTCGCCTGTAAGTTTCCAGATGAGCCAGGAATCCACCGTACCGAAGAGTATGTCCCCCTGCCGCGCCTTCTCCCTGGAACCTTCTACCCGGTCGAGTATCCATTTGATCTTTGTACCGGCAAAATATGCATCGGGTACGAGTCCTGTTGTTTTTTTGATGTGGTCTCCCAGACCCTGCTTCACGAGGTCATCCACGATGGAAGCGGTACGGCGGCACTGCCAGACAATGGCATTGTAGATGGGTCTTCCGGTTTTACGATCCCATAGTACCGTTGTTTCCCGCTGATTTGTAATACCGATGGCGGCAATATCTTTTGCGCTTATCCCCTGTTTGGTGATAAGTTCCATCATCACCGCATACTGGGAGGAATAAATCTCCATGGGATCATGCTCCACCCAGCCTTCCTGGGGGTAGATCTGCGGGAACTCCTTCTGCTCCGCGGCCTTGATGTTCTGCCGTCCGTCAAAAAGTATGGCGCGGGAACTCGTGGTGCCCTGATCCAGGGCAAGGATATACTTTGACATGTGCAGCCTCGCTGATTGTTCTTGTTTGGAATAAGCTCTTAGTATATCAAACTTTCTTTTTTCGCGCCACTGCAATGAGAGACTGGGCCTGAGTATCGTAGGGCGATTCATCCCAGCGTCCGTAGATCTCCACCGGGTCAAAGCCGGCGCCGAGAAGAAGGCTGCGAAGTTCCGAGGCCGCATAGAGGCGCTGAATAAAAACCTTTTCTATCCGTTCCGTATCCTTGATAAGAATCCAGCGGTTCCAGATACTGCCCCAGGAATCCACCGGTTCATACTCGGTAAGAACAATGTAACCGGCCTTTTCAAACCATTCGGCTTCCGTATAATCCCGGACGGCGATCTCCTTTCCCAGCACATCAATGATGAAGGTTCCCCCGTCCATGAGAGAATCGTACACGTTCTTTACAAAGATCCTGTCATCGGCAGGATCTTCAAAATAACCGAAGGAATTGTAGAGGTTTACCGCAAGGTCAAAGGCCGCATTCCTCCGGAAGCGGCGTATGTCTTCTTGTACAAATTCAATCCCAAGCGCCTCCGCCTCTGCGTCCTCCCGGCCCGCGGCAAGATAGGCTTTGGTAATGTCCACCCCGGTAACGGAAAAGCCCCTGCGGGCAAATTCCAGACTCATCCGCCCGAAACCGCAACAGAGATCGAGAAGCCGCGGCCTTTCGGCGCCCGCGGCGGCTTTTTGCGTGAAACTTCGTTTTGTGTCCGATTCTGTTTTCAGGCTTGGCGTCTCTTCGTAGAGATTGAGACGGGCCATGCGGGTAACCGCATCCGCCGCAAGATCCACTTCCTCCCAGCGTTTCCTGTCAAACATGACGGGGGCAAATTCCTCCCAGAAACGCTCGTCGTAGAACCACTCAGGTTTATTCACGTTAGTACCCCGCAAGCCCAAAATATATTATATTATATACATGAAGAAGAACATCTTTTATACAGTTCTGCCCGGCATTTTAAGCCTGGCATTGATCTGCGCCTGTCAAACTGCGCCCGGGAAAAACGGCAAGGCCCGTTTTATCACTTTTTCGGAAACAAAGAGCATCCCCCTTACAGATGCCGGAGAGCCCGCCATGATGCAGGAATTCAATCTCCTGGATCTGGAGGATGAGGATCCCGATTCCGCCCTTTTCCGTTCCCTCGTATACGGGGGGCAGACGGTTGAACAGTATGCCGCTGCGAAGGAAGGACTTTACCGGACTGAGTATTTTGAAGCGAAAAGCGGCTTCGGGGAAGGAGACGATTATGGGGAGTCGATGAACTGGTATCATAACGAAACGGTAAGCCTTGTAACGGAAAGTCCCCGCATCCGGGTTTTCAGCAAAACCGGTGAATCCTATACAGGCGGCGCCCACGGGATACGGGAACAGCGTTATTTTGTCATTGACCGTCCTGCCGGACGGCAGATCGATACCGCTTTCATCATCAAAAACGGTGCGGAAGGGGAACTTACAGCCCTTATCAACGACGCCCTGCGTTTCCGGGCGGATCTCGGCCCCGGCGCAGCCCTTACGGAAGGCGGTTTTTTTGAAGAAACTGTGGAAATTACGGAAAATTTCTTCCTGGACAAGGCCGGAATGAGTTTCCACTGGGATCAGTATGAGATTGCCCCCTATTCCATGGGGCCCGTCGAAGTCTGCATCCCCTGGAAGAAACTTACCACCCTGCTCAGCGCCGAAGGAGAGGCTGTCCGCCGGGACTTGCGCTAAGGAAGCACTTTAAAAAACTGCAAGAGTTTCCTGCAAAACTCGCCCGGGTTTTGCAGGAAACCCGCTAAAGTAGGGGAAACCTTTGTGCCGAGAGTAGAGGTATGAAACGGTACTGCATCAAATGCCGGGAAGGCAAAATCGAATATTTGGACATCGTCCGGGAAATCGAAGACGGTTTTCTCGTCAGGCTGACCAGAATCTCCGACGGGAATGAGCGAATCATAGAAGAATCCATGACACGGCATCTTTTCGAAATCTGTGTCAAAACCGGCTATATTTATCACCTGAATGCCCTGTGAAAATTTTAACTTACAACTGAGCCCGGTTGAACCGGCGTTTGGTATAGTTCCTTAACTGTTTCAGCATCCAGCCCGGACAATTTGACGACCTGTTCGGGGGCAAATCCGTTTTTGATGAGGTTTTTTGCTACCTCCCGCTTACCTTTCGCCTCGCCCCGGGCTTCACCACGAACCTCGCCCCGAGCCTCGCCACGAACCTCAAATTTTGCCGCCCATCCAGTCTCTTCCAGAACTTCCTCAATCGTCATGGTTCCGCTGCCCATCTTCAGTACCTCCATCATTATTTCCGGATTTGCCTGTAATACTACTGCCAAATACGCCCCTATCGGCGTCTGCGGAATTAACGCGGAACTCTGTTCCAATATCCTGCTCATACTTGCCGCGCTTATTCCCCGGCTCAAATTCTTTAGCCATAAATTATCTTCCTCCGGCAGCTTCCGGCTCTCGATGATCTGTACCGGTTGTATATCACCCCGTATCTGGTATATCCCCGGCCACGGTTCCTCCACCGCATACTTACAATTCCCCTCCAAATAACCGAGCAGTTTCTCCGGCCGCCGTCTCGTAATGAAACTGACCGACATATCCGTCAGATCCACATCCTGCATCGTTGTACAATATAACCGCGCATAGGCCGTTACCTTGTGAAAATCCGCAATGCCCAAGCTGTCCTCAGGGCTTTTGAACTCAATGATGTTCACATCTCTGAATATCGCCGCAATAGGTTTGTCCAGTACCGCCCCTTTCTCTTTCTTGACGACAATCACATCTATCTTCAGTGGTTCCCGGTTCAGAGGATGTTCAAATTCAAAGCGCAGCACATCCTTATAGGACAACAATTCCAGCCGTATCGCGTCATAAAAGGCCGGATGCCAGGCGATGCGGCTCTTTTCGTGATGTTCCGGCTGGGTTTTCGTACCGATGACAATATTCCTTTCAACAAGTATAGTACAAATTCCCCGTTGGTTCAATGGGTGAAACAGTATTTTCATGTTTATCATCCAATTCTAATGGACGTTTTCCGGATTCTTTTGTATTGTTTTTATCATGAAGATCCGTGTTAAAATATTTCTCGTTGTCCTGCCCCTGATCATTGTCAGTCTCTGTCTTGCCGAGACCGCTTCCTACTTCAGTGCGGTAAATGGGGTCAGCCGTATCACGCAGCAGTTCTTAAGCTTCAAGGCTTCGGAACTGGAAAAATATGCCGAAAACCAGTGGTCTCTCCTTGTGGAAAACGACTATGCCGGTAATCCCGACATGGTTGATGCGGCCAAACGTGCGGTGGAAAATTACGGCCGCAGCATCATACTCAGCGATACGGAACTGATTCTCGCGCTTGACACTGAAGGGAACGCTGCCATGTCCACGGGTTCAATTGAAATTCTCCCCGGGGAACAGCCTGTGCTTGCGGGCCTCCTGCAGGCAGAAAACCAGGGGATCATGACGGCTAAAATCGGCGGGACGGAACGGGTTTTCTGTTCCTTTTTCTTCCCTCCCTTCCGGTGGTATATACTCCTCACCGAGGAGAAGGCTGTTTTTTACCGGGACGCGAACCGCATCGCCTTCCAGACCATTGTTACCCTGGCGGCGGCGATCACCGCTGCAGTAATACTGCTCATCCTCTTTTCCCGGCATCTGACACGGCCTTTAGGCCGGGTGGTACAAACCATGAAAGCCATCATAAGTTCCGCCGACCTCTCTTCCCGGGTGGATGTGGAATACCGGGATGAAACCGGGGAGCTTGCCCGGACCTTCAACCTCATGACGGGGGAACTGGACAAGGCATACTCCCAGATAAAGCGCTATGCCTTTGATGCGGTTCTTGCAGGGAAAAAGGAAACCAGAATTCGCCATATTTTCCAGAAGTATGTTCCAAAAGATTTAATCGACAAATTTTTTGCCTCTCCCGAGTCAATGCTCGTGGGGGAAAACCGGGAACTGGCCATACTCTTCTCCGACATCCGCGGTTTTACTACCATTTCAGAATCTATGGCCCCCGACGATCTTGTAAATTCGCTCAACCGTTATTTTTCCGGCCAGGTTGACATCATCATGAACCGCAACGGTATTGTTGACAAATACATCGGAGATGCAATCATGGCCTTCTGGGGCGCTCCGGTAAAACACGATGACGACGCCCTTTCCGCTGTCCTTTCCGGCCTTGACATGATCGATGCGCTGGCGGGTTTCAATGAAAACCAGCGGAAGCTGGGAAAGAAGGAATTCAACATCGGAATCGGGATCAACTACGGTATTGTTACTGTGGGAAATATCGGCAGTGAGCGGAAGATGGACTATACGGTCATCGGGGATGCGGTAAACCTGGCAAGCCGCATGGAGGGCCTTACAAAGACATACCATTCGGAATTGCTCATTTCCGAATTCCTCTATGAAAAGATAAGGAGTCTTGAACCAAAGATCCCCGCCCGGCTTCTTGACACCGTTGCTGTCAAAGGAAAAACAAAGGGCGTCAAGATCTATACGGTAAGGCGCAGTATTTCTCCTTCCGAAACAAAGGCATGGGCCATCCACAATGCGGGCATGGATCTTTACTACCGCCGCAGTTTTGCCGAGGCTGCATTACGTTTCAGGGAAACACTTGCCCTGCTTCCCGGCGACTTCAACGCGGACAATCTGTGTAAACGCTGCGAAGCATATACCCGTACCCCGCCTCCGCCGGAGTGGAACGGAGTAGAGGTGATGCACAGCAAATAGTTTTTTAATGTCTGCATAGAGAGTCTATATGGACAGACACTTTTACTGCGAGAGGGCCTGCAGGGCCTGCCGGATCTGAGTCAACTGGGTGTTAAGATTCTCTATCTGGGCTGCCTGGGCCGTTGTCTGCGTTTCAAGTTCGTTTATACGATTCTCCCGCTGGGACATCTGCCGGCTCTGGGCATTGACCTGGGTTTGCAGCGCAGAGATACTGTTTTCCCGCTCTGCAACAGTAGAACCAAGCTCCGTATTGGCGGCTTCAAGTTCGGTATTCCGGGCCTGCAGGGAGGATGCGTTACGTTCATATTCTGCGATACGGCCCCTCATGCCGGAACCCTGGGAATTACCGGCTTCGATCATCCGGCTTAAACTTTCCTTCTCCAATTGCAGGGCCGCGTTTTTTGCTTCGAGATCCGCAAGGGCTTTTTCCACATCTTCCGGCGGCGCCGAAGACTGCCCTCCCGCTTTTGCCGCTTCCGCAACGAGGGTTTCAAAGGAGGCAATTGCTTCCAGATGAATTTCCTTTCGGGACTGAAACGTTTTTAAGGCCCGGAAGGCGGCAGTATTGATAAAATCCTTCATCCGGATCAGGACCCGTTCCGCATCGGCATAGCGGCCCCCGGCGATGAGGGAGCGGATGGAGCCGTAGTAGCCGCCAAGCTGGCCTTCAATGGCCTCTACCTTCTGCTGTTCGGTAGCCAGCCTTTCAAGTTCCGCTCTTGCGGTATTGAGAGCGGCGTTACTCTCTTCGGCAAGCTGAGCGAGTTCCTCTGTACGCTGTTCAAACTGGGCGCGGAGACTCGCCTCCCTGGCTCGTGAGTCTTCGAGGATCTTCGACCTTTCACCCTGCAAATTCAAAAGATTTGCCCGGTACTCTTCCTGCAGTTTCTGCAATGAAGCCTGGGCTTTAAGTCTTTCCGCGTCAAGCTGTGCCCGGTATTCTTCCAGTTCACCGTTCATGCGGACCAGGCGCTGTTCGCCCAGGATCCGCATCTGTTCCGCGATGGCGGCCTCGGAAAGGTTCTGTTCTTCAAGACGCTTCCTTTCGGCGTCGAATTCGTCGTTCATCTCCTGCCGGAGTTGATTCTCCTTCTCCGTCATCTGCCTTTCAAAAGTCCGCTGCTGATCATGCAGATCGCCGTCAAGCCCTTCAAGCCGTGAATAGACCAGGGCGATCTCATTATCCTTCTCCTGCAGGGCCGCGGCAGTTTCGCTGCGGATTTTCTGTATCAGCGCCCGTTCCGCGGAATTAAAAACCAGGGGGCCCTCACGGAAGATGAGTTCTTCCCTTCCCTGAAGAAAAACCATGATCAAAACGCCGCCGCCCAGCAGAATCAGTGCAATCACATTCACCAGTACCGGAAAAAAGACTCCCTTTTTCTTTGCGGGAATCGAAGCATGTACACCTTCCCCCTTCCCTTCGGCGGAAAGGATCTCCCTGTTTTGCGCGGTGATGCTGTTTATGCTGTTTAGAATCTCCTGCTGTTCTTCGACCGGGATGCCCGAAGAAGGATCAAGTACAATATCTGTTCCTTTTTCCATTTATGCGGCCTCCGAATGAAACTTCGATTTAATTTTTAGGCTCAACCTTCACAGCCTCTTTATTGGCAAGCCTGATACCGTTGGCCTTGAGCCCGCGGACACTGTAATCCTGAGCCTTGAAAGTCTCAGCCAGTTTTTTGAGCCGCGGCTTCGGCTTGTAATGAACCGTAAAACTAAACTTCTGCCGTGTGTCGGCATAGAGTACCGCCGCCCCTTCGCTCACCAGTGAGTACTCCTTGTTCATGATCCAGCCTTCGATGATGCAGCGCTTAATAAACGGGTAACCCGTATCCTTATCCCTGTAAATGACGGTGAACACCGTATTGATCAAAATCTCCTTGTCCGCCACCCCGATATACCAGGCCCCGGGGCCTACAAAGGTCTTTTCGGGAATATCGGCCACAAACCAGCTTCCTTCCTTTCTAACGACAATGATTCTGTCGAAGGAAGACACTTCCGCAATAACTTCTCCCTGAACGGCGGTACCCACATAACCGGTTTTGGCATCGTACCTTATCTGCACATCCTTTCCCATAACTTCCTTGACATCAACTTTGTCAAAGGCGCCGACCTTTGTTTTGCGGACGCCCCTGCCCACCTCTTCGTTGGCCTTTATCTTTGTAATGATACTGTCAAGAAAGGAAACGGCATAGGCGACAATGTTTTTAAGATGGGAATTAATCGCCTTGATACGGGCCCCTATCTCCTCCATTTCAGTCTTGGCGCGGTTAATGTCATACAGAGATATTCTGCGGATAGGGATCTTCAGAAGATGCTCTACGTCTGAGGCGCTTACCCCTCTGGGCCCCACTTCTTTTGCAAAGGGCTTGAAACCGTCAACGACAGCCTTGCTGACCCCTTCGGCGGTCTTCATCTTTTCAATAGCCTTATAGATCCGCTCTTCGATGAAGATCCGTTCCAGTGTACGCAGATGCAGCTTGTCCAGCAGTTCCGATTTTTCAAGCTCAAGTTCCCTTGTGAGGATCTTTACAAGCTCTTTTGAGTGATGCTTTATAACCTCCGTCACGGTCATTACTGCGGGAAGGCCGTCCTTGATAACGAGGAAATTCACCGAAATGGACTGTTCGCATTCGGTAAAGGCAAAAAGGGCGTCAACAGTTTCCTGGGAATAGACCCCCCGTGCAAGCTTTACCTCTATTTCGACTTTGTCTGTGGTAAAATCATTGATGGACTGAATCTTGAGCCTGCCCGACTTTGCGGCAGCCTCAACACTGTTAATGAGTCCTTCGGTTGTTGAGCCGAAGGGAAGTTCCGTAATAAGAATACGCTTGGGATCGCTTGTGTCAAGCTTTGCCCGTACCAGTACCTTGCCGTTCCCGTCCCGGTAATCGGAAACATCCACAAGACCACCCGTGGGAAAATCCGGGTAAAGTGTAAACTTCTTTCCGGCAAGACAGGCTTTCTCCGCCTCCAGGACTTCAAGAATATTGTGCGGCAGTATCTTTGTCGACATTCCTACTGCGATACCCTCGGCGCCCATCACCAGTATTACGGGGATCTTGGCGGGAAAAAGTACAGGTTCTTTATTACGGCCGTCGTAGGAATCTTCCATTTCGGTAAGCTTGGGGTTATAAAAAATATCTTTGGAAAGGGGTGCGGCCCGGCATTCGATATACCGCGGCGCCGAGGCTTCGTCCCCGGTGTAGATATTCCCGAAGTTCCCCTGGCGATCGATAAAGTAATCTTTGTTTGCCAGTACTACCAGAGCCGATCCGATGGAGGCATCCCCGTGAGGATGGTACTTCATGCACTCCCCCACGATACTTGCCACCTTGTGGAACTTGCCGTCATCATTTTCAAAGAGGGTATGAAGTATCCGCCGCTGCACCGGCTTGAGACCGTCTTCAAGATCCGGAATGGCCCGGTCTTTAATTACATAGGAAGCATATTCGAGAAAATTCTTGTCAAAAAGATTTTTTATATATGCCATGTTCCGCTAAGCCGGATCAGGCTTTTGCCTGGGGGGAATCGGGATCTATCTGCATAAGTTCTATGCGGTTGGCGTCCTGATCCATGACCCATGCCTGGGTATTTTTGTCGGCGCCGGTTTTGGGCTCAATCATGATGGCCCAGCCTTTGGAGCGCAGAACTTCTACCGTGGCGGAAACATTATCACATTCAAGGCAGACATGGGTACCGCCGTAGGATTCCCATGTATTGGCCCGCTTTTTCGTGCCGCCGCGCATCAGCTCCCAGACCTGTGCGCGCCCCGTATCAAGACAGCTGATCCAGGGCTTGCCGTCCTTTTCGATGGGGGCAAGTTCCTTCAGTCCCAGCCTGTCCCGGTAGAAGTCCAGGGCCCTGTCTATATCGGAGACCACAAAGGCCACATGATCGATGCCGAGAATTTCTTCCCTGCCGCCGTAGGCCGCATCTCCTTTAAGCTGGCGGAGTTCAAGTCCGTTTCCTTCAGGATCGTCGATCCAGAGGTTTTTACCCTCCCCGTCAAAGGGATCGGGCTTGACACCTGCCTTGAGGAAGCCTTTGGCAGTGAGGCGGTCCATCAGGGACTGAAGCTTTGTGCAGATAATGCACCAGTGGTTGAAACCGATCTGATCGGGAGCGTAGTTCACATCCCTATCCCTGATCCCGTCATAGAAGAGTTCAACAAAGGCTCCCGGGGCAATTTTAAGGTAGACGATCCAGGGGCTGCCGTCTTCCTTGTGAAGTTCAAACGCCTTTTCCAGACCCAGACCGTTTTGATAGAAATCAAGCATCTTGTCCATATCCAGGACATTAATCGCATTGTGAGCAATTCCGGTAACCATAAGACCCTCCATAATAGCAGTATAGCACGGACGGAAATTTACATCCAGTGGCCCTGGCCTGGGTACAGCAATTTTACTTTTAGCCGCGGATAATCACGAACCACCCGAACAAGACGGAGCCCGGCTTGACGGCGGGGAAGTATATCCGGAAGATGGGCTTGCTTCACACGAACCTCACGAACTTTTACTTTGATAGTATCGATTTTACCTCTATTTCAGCATAGTTTGAATGAAAGTGAGAGAATGATTTATGAAAGTGGACGAGACAAGAAGGTTGCTCTGTTCCGTTCGTGTCTGTTAGTGTCGTTCGTGGCAAATTTCTTCAGTAAAAGTAAAATCGTTGGCCTGGGTATAAAGGCGCCGGCATTTACTTTTTTAAACTGCTGAAATTCCTTTAAACCGGAATACTTTGCAGAAGAAATTCACCACAAAGGACGCGAAGAACACGAAGGAAGATGAATCACTGCCTCCCTTTGTGTCCTTTGAGGTTTTTAATGAAGGGCGTTTTGTTCCGTTCGTGTCTGTTGGTGCGGGAAGAAGGCGTTCAATTCGCCGCAGACGGTTTTTTCACCGAAAGGACTGATGAAAAAACAGGCGTACTGGGTCAACAGGGGCATAGCAAACCTTCAAAAATACAAAATTTTCCCACCCGCCTTACGGCGGGAAGAAAGGGCTTTTCCCTTCCTTCCCGCTCCCCGTACCAACCCGGAGGCGGTATCTCCGCTCCGGCTTACCTTAACGGCAAGCCCCACCTCTGTTTAGGCGGCATGGATGCCGCTGTTTCCAGAGCTGTCCGCCTACGGCGGACAGGCGGGGTTTTTGCTTTACAAAAACCCCGAAGGTATAAACCGGCAGGACGCCGGATTATGCCCTGGAACTCAGGGGCAGGCCAGCCGGAAGCCGATATCGCTGCTCAGGTAGTCGGGGCTGCCGTTGAACCGGTAGGCAACAGCGCAGCTGGACGCACTGAAGTTCCAACCGCCCCCCCGGATCACCCGGCCCGAGCCCGATGCAGGCCCCGCGGGATTGGATACCGTCCCTGTATTGACTGAATTATACCAGTCCCAGCACCATTCCCATACATTCCCGCTCATGTCATACAACTGTGCATTGTTTGCCGTCTTGGTTCCTACCGAATGGGTGGCGTTGCCTGAATTGGTACTATACCAGGCGTAATCATCCAGTTCCGTTTCCGTATCAGTCCCCGCCCATTTGTCCGTAAAAGGACTGGCAAGGCTTGGCGTTCCGCCCCCGCGGGCCGCATATTCCCACTCCGCCTCCGTCGGCAGCCGGTAGCCGTTGGCCCCTGCCTTCATCTTTGCTCCATCCGCCAAGGTTCCGGTTCCGCTGTCATTGGTGGAAGTTTTCA
>JAIRXN010000193.1 GCA_031268245.1 Treponema sp.
TGAAAAAAAAATCTAAAGTCTTCGTTCCGGTATGCCGAAAAAGTAAATGGTAAACCTTATTCCGGGCACGGAAAATTCCGCGGATTCCTGGTTCGGGAAGGGGTTTACACCAGAAGCAAGGATGCTTTTGGACTATTTTCAAGGAGGATGATATGATCATCAACCACAACCTCTCCGCCATGTTTGCGGACAGGTCTCTCAAGGTCACCCAAAGCGAACTGACCAAAAACATGGAAAAGCTCTCTTCCGGGCTGCGGATCAACCGCGCCGGGGACGACGCTTCCGGCCTTGCGGTTTCCGAAAAGATGCGGAGCCAGATTCGCGGTTTGAATCAGGCTTCCACCAATGCCCAGAACGGCATCTCGTTCATCCAGACAAGTGAAGGGTATCTCCAGGAAACCCAGGACATCATCCAGCGCATGCGGGAATTGGCAGTTCAGGCGGCCAACGGCATCTATACCGAAGAAGACCGGATGTACATCCAGGTAGAAGTTTCCCAGTTGGTTGACGAAGTTGACCGGATTGCCAGCCATGCCCAGTTCAACGGCATGAACATGCTTACCGGCCGCTTTGCCCGGCAAACGGGGAGCAATACCATTACCGCATCCATGTGGTTCCATATCGGCGCCAATATGGATCAGCGGGAACAGGTCTTTATCGGAACCATGACAACCAAGGGTCTGGGTATCCGCAATGTGGGAGACGATAGTTTCGTCACCCTGGAAACCCCCGAAGACGCCAACCGTACCATCGGAACCCTGGATACGGCCCTCAAAATCATCAACAAGCAGCGGGCCGACCTCGGCGCATATCAGAACCGGCTCGAACATGCGGTCAGGGGAATCGATATCGGCGCTGAAAACCTGCAGGCTTCCGAATCCCGGATCCGTGATACGGATATGGCTAACCAGATGGTCAACTATACACGGGATCAGATCCTCAGTCAGTCCGGAACGGCTATGCTGGCTCAAGCTAACCAGAGGGCCACTTCGGTCTTGCAGCTTCTCCAGTAAAGTAGTATTATGTAGACTAGGGATATGGGGAATTCTTCGGATTTCCCCGTATTCAAAGGGAAATTGTAGTACAATGCCGTCCAGGCGGCTTGTACATGCGGTGTTTTTTGACAATAACCCTCTGTTGAACAATAAAAAGCTGAATAGCTTTTTATCGCTTGCAGTACGGCGTCGCGAAGTGTTTGTTTTTTCAGGTAAACATTTCGCGCCGGATAAACAGGCGGGGTATACTGGCGCGAAGGTGTACCCCTCCCCTGTTGTCCGTACGGTGCGGTTCAGGCCATGGACGGCTTGAGCAAATCAACTCAAGGAGGGTGTTATGATTATTAACCACAACATGAGCGCCCTGTATGCCAACAGAAATCTTGGTATTACTCAGGCGGACGTTTCAAAGAGCATTGAAAAGCTCTCTTCCGGCGAGCGGATTAACCGCGCTGGTGATGATGCTTCCGGGCTTGCGGTCTCCGAAAAAATGAGGAGCCAGGTTCGGGGTCTTAACCAGGCCGAAAAGAATATTCAGAACGGCGTGTCGTTTATCCAGACTACTGAAGGTTACCTTCAGGAGACTCAGGATATCCTTCATCGCCTTCGGGAGCTTTCGGTGCAGTCTGCCAACGGTATCTATACCGATGAAGACCGGATGCAGATTCAGGTAGAAGTTTCCCAACTGGTTGACGAAGTCAACCGGATTGCCAGCCATGCCCAGTTTAACGGCATGAATCTGCTGACCGGGTCTTTTGCCAGGGATTCCGCAGTTAACCGGGTAATGCAGCTTCAGGTAGGCTCCAATATGGATCAGAATGAAAGGATCTTTATTGGAACTATGACGGCAGGGGCGCTCGGTCTGCAGACTCAACAGGGTGAAATGGGCATAGTGTCCATTACAACCCCGGAAGAGGCCAATGCGGCTATCGGTTCCGTGGATTCCGCCTTACGGCAGGTTTCCAAACAGCGGGCCGACCTCGGCGCATACCAGAACCGGTTTGAAATGGCGGCTGAAGGCGTAGCCATCGCGGCCGAAAACCTGCAGGCTTCCGAATCCCGGATTAGGGATACGGATATGGCCTCAGAGATGGTGAACTTTACGAAGGATACCATCCTGAACCAGGCCGGGAACGCGATGCTGGCTCAGGCCAATGTCAGAACTCAGTCTGTACTTCAGCTTTTGGGCTAATGTAGCGGATGTATTGTTGTATTGAGAGACATCTGGACATCGTCTTTTAATACAAGGGACGGGGAAGTTCGCGCCCTTCTCCGTTCTTTTTTTGGAAATTACGTTCCCAGGGAGAGGGAAGAAAGCAATACTATGGGCCGCCCTTTTGGACGGCAGACACGGAGGTTTACCATGGTAGTTATGGCTTCGGCGGGAAACAGGATAAACCCGGTTCCGCATTTGATCGATGAGGCGGCGACTCCGTCCCAGTTTCATGCAGCCCAGACAAAGGCTGCAATCTCACAATTGGCGGACATAGATCTTCCCGGTGAAAAAGAGCCGGGGGAAGTTATTGCCCGCGAATTAAGTGAAGCGGTAGCGGAACTTGAACAGGTTAGTTCTGCTCTCAACAAGCGCCTGCAGTTTGTGGTTGATCATCGTTCCAAAGAGATTACCGTCAAGGTGATTGATAAAGAAACCGATAAAGTAATCAAGGAACTGCCCCCGGAAGAATTGAAACGGCTGCACAACGCACTCAAGGAAACGATAGGTTTTCTGTTTGACGAAATGGTTTAGGGGCGCATAATGAGGGGATATGTCCGATATATACGTACCGGGGGTTAAAAGTCGGTTTGGTACAGATAAACTCATCGAAGACCTGATGAAGGTTGAGCGGGTTCCTCAGCAGCGTGTTGAGAAAAACGTTGAAAACCTTCAGACTCAGAAAACTTACTGGCAGGATCTGGGAAGGCATATCGGTTCCCTCAGGGAAAGCGCCAGAATTCTCTTTTCCTTTCAAAACCCCTTTAATGACAAAGTGGCTTCTTCCTCGGATGAAAGTGTGATCGGAGGGCTCGCAACCAGGGAAGCCAAGGAACAGGAATACCGGTTTACCGTAAAACAGGTTGCCCAGGCGGATCGTTTTCTTTCCGTTCCCCTCTCCAACGATTTCAAGGTTGAAAAAGGGGATTATGAATTTACCATCGGGGAAGACAAGGTCATCTTCAATTTCCGGGGAGCTACGGTAAAGGAATTTGCCGATGCCCTCAACCGCCGCGGCCGGGATCTTGTCGGCGCAAGCCTTATCAGCGTGGAACCGGGAACAAAATCTCTCCTTATTGAGTCAAAAGTCAGCGGAGATAACAAACGGCTCGGCTTCGGCGGGGCCGCGGAGAAGCTTGCCATAGAGGCGGGAATAATCGAACAGGTACAAACTTCCCGCCGGGATATTAACCTTGAAGGCGGAACTCTTTCTGTCAAGGCAGGAAACACCGCATCTATCAGCCTGAATCCGGCCTTGCAGTCTGCAGAAAATCTGGTTCTCCGTTTTGAAACCGCCACGGAGATCCGCTCCCAGGAAGCCCTTGAAATTCCCCAGCCTCCTCCGGGGCCCTCGATTCCTTCATCCGGTTCCCTGAGCTACGGCGGTATCACCATCGAAAATGAACCTTCTTCGGCCCCTTTGCCGGTCTGGACTCCTCCGGAACCTCCGAAGCGGGTAGATGATCTCAATATGATCTCCCTGAAATTTACCGACGGAAGCAGTGTTATGCTGCCCGGGATGCACGATTCCCAGAGTTTTAGCTCCAGTCAGTGGAGACTTTCCGGTATTGCAGGCTCCGGAACTATCGCCTCAATCGAAATAAACAACCGGAATACTCACCGGGACATGTCGATTCGCAATATCACGGTTTTCGATCCCGATGCCCCCGGCGGCGTCAAGCCGAGAAATGCGATTTCGACCGCCCGGGATGCCATAATCACCATGGAAGGCATCGAAATCCGGCGGCCTTCAAACGATATCAGCGATCTTATCCCCGGGGTTACGGTTACCGCCCGCGGTGTTTCGGATCGTCCCGTTACACTGGGCGTTAGTCCCGACCGCGAAGGAGTAAAGGAATCGATCATCAGTCTTGTGGGGAACTATAACCGCCTTATGGCCGAAGTTAATGTACTTACCCGCCGGGATGACACGATTGTTCAGGAACTTTCCTACCTTTCCAAAGAAGAACAGGATGAATTGAGTAAGCGTCAAGGAGTTTTTTCCGGAGATTCTACCCTGACACAGTTCAAAAGCAACCTCCAGCGCTCTGCGTCAGTCCCCTACCCTGCTTCTACCGATCAGGATCTGATTATGCTGGCCCAGATTGGAATCAGTACCGATGTACGGCGTTCCGGCGCGGGGGGCAGTTACGATCCTTCCAGGCTGCGGGGTTACCTTGAAATAGACGAAAAGGTTCTCGATCATGCATTGGAAACTCAGCTTCCGGTCATTCAGCAGTTATTCGGCTCCGATACCGATGGGGATCTCATTATAGATTCAGGGCTGGCCTATTCCATGGATCAGCTTGCCAAGCCCTATGTGGAAACCGGCGGTTTTATCACCCTGAAGACAGGTACCATAGATTCCCGGATAAGCCAGGATCAGCGCCGGATAGATACCATGGAACGGCAGCTTACCGCCAAGGAAACAGCCCTCAAGATACAGTACGGCCAAATGGAAGGGGCCTATACGCGGATGGAGAGGATGCAAAATTCTCTGGATCAATTCAGCCGGCAGAATAGTCCCAGTAACAGGTAACATGATGGAAATTAGCATAAACGGCGAAAAAGGCGGCATTACCCTCGAACAGGAAAAAACCGCCGGAGAAGTCCTCTCCGGGCTCGAAAACTGGCTCCGCAACTCAGGCCACCGTTTGAGCGGAATAAAAATCAATGAAGAATTGGTTAAGGCAGTCTCCCTGGGGGATGTATTTGACAGAGATCTGGGGGATATTGAAAACATGGATATTCTTACCAGTTCCTGGGCAGAACTGGCGGCAGATGCTCTGGCAGCCCTGATTCGGGATCTGTGCGACTTTGAAGAATCGGATTTTCAGGATCGCAGCCGCTTTGCCGCCGAATGGATCGAGAGCCCCTCTTCCCGTTTTCTTTCGGAAGAGATTCCGGAAATTCACGCATGGGCTTCTTTTGCTTTTTCAGGACAGGGTTACAGTCCTCCGGAGCTTAAACTCATTGCGGAGGAAAGGCTTCGGGAATTGGGAGATCCCCGGGCGGAGCTTGGGAAGATCGGGAAGCTGGTAGAAGAACTGGAAAAGAGACTTGAGGATCTGCCCCTGGATTTCCAGACCGGAAAGGACAGGCAGGCAACGGAAACGATTCAGATCTTCAGCGCGGCAGCGGAAAAAATCATGCGGATCTATGCGATTCTCAAGGTGGAAGGATACGATTTGATATCCCGCAGGGTGGAAGACAAGACGCTTCCTGAGTATGTGGAAGAATTCAATACCGCTTTACGGGAATTGGCGGCTGCCTATGAGGCAAAAGATATGGTTTTGGCAGGAGATATTGCCGAATATGAGCTGGCGCCCCGGCTGACCAGGCTTTTCGCCGGCATAAAAGGAGACTGAAACGTATGGGAGCACCTCTTTTCCTATACCCTCTGCAGATGCCTCAGTTTTATAAACAGACACGGCCGCAGGACGCCATAGTATTCGGTGTCGGGGTTGTCGTAATCATCTTTATTTTTACTATTATCAATATTGTCAAAAAGCGTTCCCATTCCCCTGTTCTGAATTCAGAATCCGGAAGAGGCGTTTCCAGCCCCAAACACTTTTCCGGCTTTGCCCTGCACCGGATTGCCGCAAATATGGGCCTGGATAAAGAGCAGACAAAAATGCTGGAATTTGTTCTTAAAAGTGACGGGGTGGCGGATATCGAACATTCACTTAACAACTCCAACCTTCTGGATCGCCACTTCAAAAGGGCTTACCGTTTGATCGAACAGAATGCCAATACAGAAGAAGAAGCGCAGAACCGGCTGGCGATTCTCTTTTCAATCCGCAATATACTGGAAAACTCAGGCGGCGCCGGAGGAGGAGTTACTTCTACCCGCCAGATACCCGAAAATACCGCCGCCGTGCTCACGGTGGGAGACGGAAGCTATCCGGTTAAAGTACTCTCCACCAAGGGCGAAAACCTGGTAGTGGAAAATCCATATAATGCCCTGGGTTCCCCAATAAGGCTTCCCAGGGGAGGCAAAGCGACACTCGCGTTCTTTACCCGTTCCAGCAAAGGTTTTGCCTTTGAGACCAGGATTATGGGTATCTCGGATTCCGGAGACAAGCCGGTATTGCAACTGATACATTCATCTCAGCGTAAACAGCTTTCCCAGCGGCGTTTCCGCAGGAGACAAGAAATTATTTCCTGCGGGCTTTTCCTTGTTAAAGTTGAAGACACAGGAAGAAAAAAAGCGAAAAAGATGATTGTGGACAAGAGGCAGATCAGGGGAACGATCATGGACATCTCCTTAGGAGGCTGTTCCATAAAAGCCAATGCCGCAATTCCTTCCGGTACCCTTCTCAAGATCAACTTTGATCATAGCGGTTTTATGTCTGTGGCCGTACTGGGACAGGTACTCCGTACCAACCGGAGCGGGGTGAGTATTGTCATGCATATCAAATTCCTCCGGATTCCCCGAAAGTCGATGAATGCCATCAACACTATAGTTTTTGACTACAGTGATGATTGACGATAAAAAAAAGAGGTACTATAGTTAAATATAGATGAAAATTCTGGAATTCAGGGATATTACCCGCAAGGATGTACCTATTTATTACCGGAGTGTCTTTTCCGGAACAGCGGTTTTGGAACTGATAAACAAATCCGTAGATGTATCCCTTGATTTTTCCATTGAAAAAAAACCGACAGGGAACAAGGAAATAATTGTTACCTTAAATGAAAAGGTGGATTATCCTCTTGTTCCCCTTATGAAAGAATTAAAAAATTACATAGATAATCTGGATGCTTCAGGAGCCCTCCCTGGTTAGCGTTATCAGTTCTTCGGCGGAAGAAACTATCGCATTGGGAGAACGTCTCGCGGCGGCTTTACCGGCCGGCAGTATTGTTGCCCTGAACGGAGGACTCGGAGCCGGAAAAACCACCCTGGTTAAGGGTATTGCCCGTGCTTTGGGCATAGAGGCGGAGATTACCAGTCCGACCTATACCATTATCAGTGAATATGAAGGAAAGGTTCCCCTTTACCACATAGATGCATATCGTCTTGCAGGGGATGAAGATTTTTTTTCAATCGGCGGCATGGAGATTCTCTCCGGGGGAGACGGCCTGACATTCATTGAATGGAGTGAAAGGATTTCCCGATCCCTGCCTTCCGGGAGTATCAATGTGGAAATAGAGATTCTGGAAGGAGATAAACGGCGGATTTTCATTTCAGGAGTGGAATTTGAAGCTTTGCCCTAAGGAACTGCGTGGAAATAACATGTCCGAATGGTCATGTTATTTCCTTATTGCGTAAGCAATTAGATAAAATGTTGTACATTTTATTCTTGCGCAGTTCCTAATCTTCCCGGGGATACCGGGAGGAGACGGATTTAATCGGAGGTTTATCACGGTAAATACACTCGCCATCGATACGGCTGCCGGTTTTTTCTCCGTCGCACTCAGGGCCGGGGACAGGGTGTACCATTTTGAAGAGCAAGTCGCGACAGGCTCTCTAAATGCCGCACAGCGGTTTCAAGCACACACGGCATCCCCGGGGCTGCAGAGCGGAGGGACTCGTGCGGGTGTAGTTTCCCATCATTCGGAACTGCTTTTCGATTGCGCCGGTTTTTTGACGGAAAAAGCAGGAATCAAACCCGCGGATATTGGGGCTGTCCTTGTCATGAAAGGTCCCGGATCCTTTACCGGACTCAGGATAGCCTACGCCGCCGCAAAGGGGATTGCCTTGGCTTTGGGGAGCCGCATGTCCGCGTTTCCCAGCCTGGATGTCATGGCCTTTCCCTTCTCCTGCCGGCCCGGTTTGGTTGTGCCGGTGATAAATGCCAGAAAAGGTTGTTTTTTTACCGCCCTGTATCAGGATGGAAGGCGCCTGGCCGGGCCCATGGACACGCATGCGGAAGCAGAAGATTTTCAGGCTGTACTAAAGCCTTTTATCGATAAAAATCAGCGGATTTTTCTTACCGGTCCTGATGCGGCCATGCTGAAGGATGCCCTGAAACCGTTTGCCGGAGATGAAACGCTGGTTTTGGATCCTTCGGGCCTTAGGGGTTATGCCCCAATCTTACTGGAGCTTGAAAAAAAGTGTGATTTGACCGATAATGATACTGAGTTATTTTATTCAGGTCCTGAATATATGCGTAAAAGTGATGCTGAATTAAGCGTAAAAAAGTAGTTGCCATGACTGAAGAAAATTTTGATGAAGAGCTAGAGGAACTTGGAGACGAAGTTGAAGTTCTTGACGATGAGGAAGCGGAAGAGTCTAAAGAACAGATACAATTGCCGTCTTCCAACTCCAATATTTTTGAAGCAAGCACTTTCCCTGTACTTTTCATCAGTAAAAAAATGAAAATCCTCTATGCCAATCCGGCCTGTGAACATCTGTTCGTCGGTTTTTTTGCATTGGAAGGCAAATACTTTATTGATATCTTTGGTAAATTCTTTGATATGGACGAGATACGCACGATCAGGGAAATCCTGCTCTCCGGGGGAAACGGCTTTTCATGGAAAGGGGAAGCCCGGATAAAAAGCCGGGATGTGGTATCGGTACAGGTACGGACTTATATTTTTCCGCTTGAACTCGAAAAAAAACAGCCTGATATATTTGTGGTGATGTTCGATGACGTTACCGAAGAAAACAAAAAACTGCTCCGGGCGGTCTTCCTCAGCCTCCTTGAGGCTTCAAAACTCAAGGATAACGATACCGGTAAACACATTACCAGGGTGAATTACTATTCGGCCCGGCTTGCCGAAGAGTTGTACCGTTCAGGCAATGAAAAATATAAGCGCATCGACGCCGATTTTATCGAAAATATTGGTTTTCTTGCTTCCATGCATGATGTTGGGAAGATTGGTACCCCGGATGATATTCTGAACAAGGAAGGCCCTCTTTCGGACTGGGAATGGACGGTAATGCGGGAGCATACCAAGAACGGCGCCTTTATCCTTTCGACCTACCCCAATCCCATGGCCAAAGAGATTGCCCTTTCCCACCACGAACGTTGGGACGGCGCCGGATATCCATTCCAGCTTGAGGGTGAAATGATTCCTCTGGCGGCCAGGATTGTTACTATTGCCGATGTTTACGATGCTCTCCGCATGGAACGAAGTTACAAACCTGCGTTAAGCCATGAGGTAACGAAAAACAAGATGATGGAAGAGAAGGAAACCCACTTCGACCCTTTTCTTATTGATGTTTTCCATTCTATATCCGAAGACTTCAAGAAAATTTACGACACTAATGCCGATTAGCTTCGGGAAAACATGATTTTGTTTCAATTTTTAGGCTGATTCAGGGAAATCTGAGGCTCTTCCAAAACTTCAGTATAGACAGACTCTCATCACAGGGACTCGCGTTTGGCTCCGAAATCGAATTCCGGGAATACCGGTGTGGATTCTGAGGCGGCCTTATTTTCCGCCCGGATCGCATCGAACACTTCCCGTCTGAATACCTTTATTGTTTTTGGGGCGTCTATCCCGATCCGTACCTGATCGCCCCGTATGTCGATGATGGAGATTGAAATCTCTTCTCCAATCATGATCTTTTCGTTGACTTTCCGCGAAAGTATAAGCATCAGGATTGCCTCACTGCGGCAAGTTCCGCCATTACATCATGCTTGGTCTTCCAGCGGGAATCGGAAAGTATTGCCTGGAGGCCTACATGCGTATCCCGGTTTATCACCAGGGGGCCCTGAAGATTGGCAGTCATGGGGCTGCCGGAAAGCATGGTCACAATGGAAAAAACCAGCGCCTTGTCCACGCCGGTTATACCAACGGCCTTGAGTTCTTCATCATCAATATTGAGTTCATAATCCGGCCTGAAGAGGAAAGGGTTGATAAGAATAAAGGCTAACTGTTCCACTTCCCGGGCCTGGAGCCAGTAAAAAGGCTGGCGATCCGCATCCAGGAGCAGATAATCTTTAATGCCTTCAAATCCGAAAAGCCCTTTTGGGAAATGAATCTTTTGCCGCTCATCTACTTCGATGAGCCCGTAGGGTTTGGTGGCAACCTTCACATGTATCTCCTATCGCTATTATCCTGTCTTAGCGTAAAAAGTCCAGCAGGGTTGGAGGAAGTATCTTTGCCGATGTCTGAAGAGCCGCCTTGTGGGCAAAGTCCATCATTCCCAGTTCAAGAGCGGCGTCCGCCATGTCCAGTCCGGATTCCCTGCCCAGTTGGGCAGTTACATTGGGAATCTCCTCATTGAGCCGTTTCCAGGTGTTTTCCGCCCTTTCCTGACGGCTGCCCAGCTCGGCAATCCTTGCGCTGAGGTTATTAATGGCAAGATCGAGACCGCCTATGCCCTGACTTCCAACAAATTCCTGATTCCCCCGGTAGAGGGCGTCCCTGGTACGGATAACCATATCGAAAATGGAACCGCCTGAAACTTTGGCCGCGTCTCCCCAGTTCGGCGCATTGTTATCCATGTTTCCCCGGATGAGTCCGAGATCCCGAAGGACATGGGCGCCGCTGTCTATACTGCCGTCGGGCCCTACCTTGTCTTCCAGCCGGATGAGGTGAGCGCTTGTCCCTTCCAGCGCCAGGCCCTTGGTTTCAGGATCTATGTAGGCCTTTACCGGAGCCGCGGATTCATTGATCCTGGCGGCCACCGTATGAACCGTGTCGCCGGGATATACGGAAATTTCCATGCCGTCCACATAGACGGCTCCGGCAGTTTCCACCCGGTAATCCGTTGCATCCTGCGTAGAGAGTACCTGCATCTTCTCTGCCCAAAAGACTTCTCCGCCTCCCAGATCCAGGTCTATGTAGGTTTGATCGCTGATTTCGGTCTTTCTGCCGGCCCCGGCGCCCCGGTATTCCACCCGCAGAACCATCTGTTCTCCGCCGCCGGGAACGGTTCCTTCCACCGGCCGGAACGGTTCTGTAAAGGCCTTGTCGCCCGCAAAAAGCTGTTTCCCGTCAGGGCCTGTGGAATTGGAGAGGGCTACCAGTTCCTTGAGGAACTCATTCATTTCCGAAGCCATCATCTTGAGGTCTTCGGGGGCAAAGGCGCCATTGGCTCCCGCCACACTGAGTTCCCTGATCCGCTGGAGCACATCGTTGGCCTCATTCATATAGGCATAGGCGATATTGTAGTGCTCCTGGGCCGTGTGGGTGTTTTTTTCAAAACGCTCAAGCCGTGCGAGGTAAGATTCGTAGCGTACCGCATGGCTTGCAGCCAGAGGATCATCCCGCAGCTCATCGATCCGTGTCTGTCCTGCAATCCTATTCTGGATCTTGTTAAGCCCTTCTTCCTGACGGCGCAGATAATACTGCATGTCATTATTCGGCATATCGGTTGATACTCTTCGCATGGTTTACCCCCGGGTTTATACACCCACTCTGTTAATTAAGGTATCCAGCATGGCATTGACCGTGGTTATAAAACGGGCCGCCGCAGAGTAGCCATGCTGATATTTGATCATGTTGGATAATTCTTCGTCGATATTCACTCCGGACACGGCTTCCCGCATATCGTGTAGCTGCTTCATGATTAGATTCTCTGTCTCCAGAGCCTTGCCGCTCTGTTCCCCCAGCATACCGATACGGCCCACCGCATCGGCAAAGAAATCGTCAAAGGTTCCAAATTCCCCGACCATTACCCTGGTGTTCCTGATGGAGGCAATGGCCGCAGCCGCATCTCCATTACCGGGATTGGCTGCCCTGCCGTTCTCTCCAAAGCCTGAAGCCACGGATAAAGGACTCTTGATGAGGGCGGGATTTACCTCAATCCAGCCTGAAGGATGGGCTATGGGAGAGGGGGCATAAGATTCGGCTCCTCCCCGGAGCCTAGCGACCGCATCCGCAGCGGCCCAATCATAGGCTCCTTCCGCGCCGGAAACGGCTAAAAGACCCGCATAACCGTTGAGGAACTGACCTGAATCTTCAATATGGCGGATCACAAAGTCAGGGTTTTCCCTCATTCCGTCAACGGAAGCGGCGCTTGTTCCGCGGAGTGATAATACCCCTTCCCGGTTAAGCCTGGCCGTCACTTCGGCCCCTGAATTATTGATCCTGCCGACGATGTCCTCCACCGTATCTGTGGGGTAATAGGGAATTTCCACATTTCCGCCGGAGGCGGAGAGGCTTATTCTTCCTTCAAGACCCACCTGGGCCCTCGGCTCAAGGACATTGGTTCCGTTGATCCGGTAGATATAGCTTGAATCGTAAGTTCCGTCCCCGTCCCTGTCGTAATTTCCGTTCACATTGGTAACAAAGGGGTATTCGGAGAAGAAATTCTTGCCTGTAGTACCATCGATACCGTAGGCGCCCCGATGGACTTCGTTGACAAGATCGACAAAGTTCATCGTCATGTTGTCGAGAGTCTGAATCTCGTCGTTGATGGTAATATCCCGCAGATCAAGCAGGGCCTCAAGACTCCCGCTTCTGAATTGGGCGTTCTGTCCGGTTTCCGCCCAAGTGATCCGGGAGAAACCGTCTGTATCAATGCCGTGTTCCATGCTGAACTGCCGGCCTATCCCGCCCTGAACCAGGACAATACCCCCGGTATGAACCATGAATTCATCAGGATCGCGGTTGTCGACGGTAACATCAACGATTGATGAAAGCTTGTCCACCAGGAGATCGCGGCGATCAAGGAGGTCATTGGGATTATCTCCCTGGGCTTTGATCTTTTGAATATCCTTGTTGAGCACTGCTATCTGCCGGGAAAATTCGTTTATCCGGTCTACGGTAAGCCTGATGTCCTCGTTTACTTGGGTTTGGAGACCTTTAAGAGAGTTATAGCGGCCATGAATACCGTCAATAAGCGTCTTACCCCGTTCAAGAACCGCAGTTCTGGGGGCGGTATCGGCAGGATAGGCGGCAAGTTCCTGCCATGCATCCCAGAAGGCATCCATCTTACTGCGGATCGAGTTGTTTGCAGGTTCAAGGTAGATCTGTTCCATCATCCTGATATAGGGATCACGGGCAGACCAGTAGCCTTCATTTGAAGCCTGGGCCGCGATCCGCTTGTCGAGAAGCTGATCCCGAAGCCGTTCTATCCGCTCAACGACAGTACCCTGCCCTATCTGCCCCGGAGTTTCCTCGCGGTTAAGGCCGGGAAGGTATATAGGTTCAAAGGGAACAATCTCGACCCGCTGCCGCGAGTAACCTTCTGTAGAGGCATTGGAAAGGTTGTGGCCGGTTGTATTGAGGGCCTGCTGGTGGGCATGAACGGCCCTTTTCCCTATTTCGATTCCCTGAAACGTCGAAGTCATAGTTTTCTCCTAGGGAAGCACTGATTTATTCGAATGCGAATAAATCAGTGCTACTTTAATGTAGTTTTTCGCAGTTTTCCGCAGGAAAACGAGAAAAACAATAGGGTAACGCTGATTAGCCCCAGCGGTCAATTTGACCGCCGTTAATCAGCGTTACCCTAGAAATGCTCATTGAAAAGCACACTCTGCATCTGTGAGGGAGCGGCCTTTCCCTGCCGGGAATAGAGCTTTCCCCAG
>JAIRXN010000213.1 GCA_031268245.1 Treponema sp.
GATATAGCGTATTTTTACTCCGGGCACCGCTATATGCAGGGTGCCTAACTATGCCGGAACTCTCCTTCCTCTTGGAGAATACCTGCTCTGCGGTCCGCGGCAGAGCCGATAATAGCCGATATGCTGCATACGAACGAGGCGGAGAGGTATTTTATGGATAGTAATAATTTCCTCCAATGGAGAAGTGAATATTCTGTAGGAATACCGGAAATAGATAAGCAGCATCAAGAAATAATGGCATTGATTACTGATTTGTTAAAACTCTGCAGAGAAGATGATAATGACGGGAAACAGCAGTCATTTACCGATTCGGTATTGATTATAACGGAACATTTTCAAAAACATTTTGAGGCAGAAGAAAAACTTATGCTGGAAAATAATTATCCTCATTATGAAAACCATAAAAGACGGCACGATCAACTATTAGAAAATGTAAGGAAAATGACGGAAAAAATAATAGACGGGAAACAACAGATGTCATTACTAAATATAGTCATATTTTTACGGGAATGGTTTGTGGAAAATATCTATGGATTGGATAAAGATCTGGGAGACTATTTGAATAGACTTGTTCAGTAACCCGGTTGGTTACTGAACAACTCTAATAAAACAGATAAAGACAGGCTCCATCACAATCATGAATCCAACTGTTGACAGGCTCCAGGGTTCTTCATTATTGGAGGCTAACTCAAATGGGAAGAATGCTGTATAGTATGGAAATATTATTTTTAGGGGGAAATCTATGCGTATAGCGATAACCGGTGCGTCGGGGCTTTTGGGGCCCACGGTGGTCAAGTACTTTGTCGAAAAGGGTTATAATGTGGTGAGTACGGACATCAAAGCCCCTGAGGAAGAGGTTCCCGGGGCCCAATTTATGCCGGCGGACCTGAATAAGCTGGGGGAATGTTACGGCGTACTGGAGGAGGCCGATGCGGTAATTCATCTGGCGGCGATTCCACGGGCCTATTGGTATCCTAATGAGGTAACTTTTCAGAATAATGTCACCGCAAGCTACAACATCCTTGAAGCCGCTTCGGGAAGGGGCGTCAAAAAGGCAGTTCTGGCCTCAAGCGAATGTATCTACGGCGTGGTTACATCCCGGACAGGCCTAATTCCCAAATATGTTCCAATAGATGAAGAACATCCCCTATTGCCGGAAGATTCCTATAGCCTTTCGAAAATATGCGCCGAAGCTACTGCCGGCGTTTTCCACCGCAGAACCGGAATGCAGGTAGTTTCATTCCGGTTGGGCAACGTGATTGATAAAACAAAGTATCGTAACTTTCCCGGTTTTATCCACGATTCTAAACAGCGGAAGGGGATACTCTGGAGCTACATTGACGCCCGGGACATTGCCGCCGCCTGCGAACTTGCTGTCCTCAAAGACGGACTCGGTTCGATAAAACTTAATCTTGCGGCGGATGATACCAGTATGGATATTACCACCGGTGAGCTTCTCAAGGCGGAATATCCCGGCCTTACCGATATCCGCTGCCCGGTGGACGCCTACCACACCCTTTTAAGCAACAAGAAGGCCAAGGAGATTCTAGGCTGGAAGCCGGTTCATTTCTGGCGGGATAATGTGGAGTTTTAAGCCCGCGTAACTAAGGAGTCTCTCACTTTTCATACAAATGATGCTGAAATAAAAGGCATACATGTTTCGCAGCCTGAGTTTATTCTTCAAAATGAAGAATGGAAAATTTCTCCGGAAGATGCGAATCGTAAACCCCATGGGCATTCAAGGCCCAGCCGGCGCTTTCGGGCGCCGTTTTATTGTGATAACGCAGGGCCTCAAAACGGAAAAAAGCGGCGCGGATACTGTCGCCTTTTTTTGGAGGAAAATTCTGTCCGGGAAGCAGAGAGCCAAAACCCTCCCAGGGAAGGGCAATCTCCACAGTCCAGCCCTTATCCGTAACGGAAGGATCGTTGATGCTTCCCTGGACTTTTACCCCGGTTTTAAGTCCCGGAAAATCCCAGTCCATAAAGGCCCAGCGTTTCTTACTTTTTCCGTAACGGGAAGAATCCTGAAAACCGCAGAGCACATCAACATTTCTGTTGTAAAGGTCAAATTCCGCCTTACCGGAAAAACGGCTCCCCTGCTTCAGGGCATCCTGATAGACAAAGAAGACTTCATAAACCGTGTTAAAAGCATTTATTTCCAATTCATAGTAGGAATTTTCACCATCAAGAAAAAGTTCCACGTCATTGTCAAACCAGACAAGGGAATCACGTTCGGTAAAACTTGCCCGCACCAGAGGCTCCGCAAGCCAGTAGGCGATGTAAAGATTCTGTTCATCCCAGAGGCTCGCCATACGGGTATCAAAAAAGGCAGGCTCCCCGCTTACCATGTCCACAAAGCGGCCCGATTTCTCCGCGTCTTTCCAGCATTGTTTTTCAAGATCGCCGTCGGTATTCAGGGGACCTTGAATCCTGCGGCTGGTGTAATGGGCAGGTTCAGACGGCGTCATTATTTCATTTTGATCCATAGCTTCAATATAAATTACTCAGGGTATTTTTTCAAGTCACCCCCGATCATTTCATTCGATTTTCTGTGGAGAATTCCGGCAGTGAAAAGTCCGGCCTGAAGTGGCCTTTGTTGAGCCGGTATTCCCGGAAGGCGAAGGGAGTAATACCGAAATGCTGTCTGAAACTCCTGCAAAAATAGCTTATGTCGTTAAATCCTGTTTCATCGGCAATTTCCTTCACGGGTTTTTCCGTATACTCAAGGAGACGGCATGCGTTTTCAAGACGCACCATTCCGGTAAAGCGAACTATTGTTTTTCCGGTATATTTTTTGAACAATTCCCCTATATAGCTTTTCGAGACCGAAAAGCGGGAAGCCAGTTCCTCAAGGCTGAAATTTTCTTTATGATTTTTTCCTATAAAAAACTGTATGGCGGAAACCGCCGGATTTTCAGTATACACAAAGTTACCGCATCCGGCGACCGAGGCCTCCATGAGCATCGACTCAAGTTCTCCGGAGCCTTCATGCCATCTTCCCCGGAAAAATTCTCCCTGTGTTCCCTCCGGTTTGGCAGATGCCGTATTTTTTTCCGCAGACGACACAATGGCCGCATGTACCGCGGCGCCCCGGATTGTAAGGAGAACAAGGGGAGGCGGATTATGAAAAGAAGAAAACAACCCTTCGTCCGAAAAAAGGACGGCGCAGTGCCACGGAAGCGGCAAAATTTGTCCAATCCGTTCCGAGACCTTCCCGAAAGAATCCCTGTCCGATGGGATGAGTATCAGATCTTTACTTCTCCTCTCGTCAAGCAATGCCTTGATCCGCTCCGCGGTCTTTCGTACTTCCGCTTCCTCCAGGGGCTTGAGGAGATAGCCGGACGCCCGGTGTGCAATGGCTTCTCTGGCGGCCTCAAAATCACTGTAGGCGCTTACGATAACGCATTCCACATCGGATTTAAGCTCCTTGATTTTCCCGATAAGTTTGACGCCGTTCATACCCGGCATTCTGATATCGGTAAATACAGCATGAATAACAGTCTTCCCGCACAGCTCCAGGGCTTCTTCCGCATTTTTGCAGAGGGCGGCGATTTCAAAGCCGTGTACATCCCAGGGGATTATCTCCTTGAGCCCGGTGAGGGCCCAGGGTTCATCATCAACAAGCAAAAGACGGTACATGTTCTTCCTCATTTGATTTCCGGGATTACCAGTTCCGTGGTACCGGGGATCAGCATCTCTACAAGCGTATAAAATCCATATTTCGATTTGATTTCAAAACTGAAGTCTCTGCCGAAACAGATCCGCATGCGGCGGTAGATATTATGCAGGGCGTCAATTCCATCACCGGAATTAAGCCTTTCCTTCAGCTGCGGCAATTCTTCTTCTTTAATGCCGGAGCCGTTATCGGTCAGGCGGAGCAGCAGAGAGCCCCCGTTTACCGGACGGGCCTGAATCAGTATGACACAGTTACTGTGCGGAGATTCCACAAACCCGTGGGTGATCGAATTTTCCGCCAGGGGCTGCAGTATCATGGAAGGAACGAGCCTTTCGGCAGCTTCGGGAGATACTTCAATTTTAAGGGTATATTTTCCGCCGCTCCGTATGTTCATCACCTTCATATAATTTTCAACATGCTCAAGTTCCATTTTAAGGCTGAGCATCGGTTTTGAATAAATTGAATAACGGAACATTCGGGACATGGAAGAAATCATTGTTTCCAGAACAGTATCCCTGCCGTTATGCGCCATGGCCCTCATACATTCCAGGGTATTGAAAAGAAAGTGAGGGTTTATCTGGGTCCGGTAACCCATAAACTCAGCCCGCGCCTGGGCGGTTACTGCTTCCAGAAGCCTGTCATTGGCTTCCTGTTCCCTGAACACCGCGTTGTTGATCCGTTCCAGCATGAGGCTGACCGACCGGGATATGTGTTCCAGTTCTTCAAGATGGCCCTGGCGTATGGGTATTCCCCACCGGGAACGCACAGCAT
Source organism: Treponema sp. (assembly GCA_031268245.1). Lineage (GTDB taxonomy): Bacteria > Spirochaetota > Spirochaetia > Treponematales > Breznakiellaceae > JAIRNJ01. The sequence continues at coordinate 4,448 of JAIRXN010000213.1, forward strand.
GATTCCCTTCCGGATTCCCGCCGGAAACAACACCGTCATACCCCAGCATATCGAGATCCTCCGTCATCTTGCCGATTCCCGTATTCACCGAACGCATGATCAGCGCAAGAATGATAATCAGCAGCATCACTACGGATCCCATTATAAAAAGGCCCCTGTTCATCCGGGAAAAAACTCTCGATACAAGCACGGTTTCCGGAATATAGTAAATATAGTCCCAGCGAAGGGCGGGCGGCTCGTCTTCCTGCAGGGAGTTTGACGGCACCGATATTTTTATGGTCAAATATTGTCTGCCGTCCATACGGATACGGCCCTGCCCTTCTTCCACCCGATCGAGAACGGCTTTCTCCGAACCGGAAACAGCGGCGTTTGAATAGATGATTGAGCCGTCGTAGAGCAGCATAGCCGTCCCCTCGGCATCGGGCCCGGAGAAAAAGGGCGAATCAATAACCGGATCCATACCGCACACCAGGGCGCCCGTAATTACGTTTTCGGACCGCGAAGAAAAAATACTGAATACCGGAAAATAATAAATAACAAGAGCGGAGTTACCCGGAGTCGCGCATTTGGCAAAAAACGGCTTTGTGATTCTATGCTCCCGCCAAAAAACAGAATTCTCCAAATTTGTCTGAATTTCCCCGAGATAACCCGGATTTACGCGGAGATAGCGGCGGTTTCCCGCCCGGAGGAAAATGTTCTTATAGGTTCCCGCAAGTCCGGAGGAATCGGCAATATGCGAAGCCGCGGCAGAATAACTGAATATCACCGTTTCGGGAACATCGGAGAGAAGGTACTGCTGTACTGTTAATGAATATCCAACCCGCCTTGCAACATTTTCAATTTCGGCGAAATAGGATTCCATGCGCATCCTTAACTGATCTTCCATAGTATAAAAGAACCGGTAGACTTCGGTATGGACCGAAATCCAGGTGGAAACAAAGGCGTAAAGTGATGCCGCAGCCATGCCAAGAATGGAAATAACAAGGCAGATCCGTATACGCCCGTTCAGGGAGTACCAGAGCCTTTTCAGTATATTCGATTTGGTTCTTGGGCCCGGCGAAACCATTTTGTAACTATACACCACGGATCTCAAAAAAAACAATTTGTTTTTGTTGAATACAGCGATTCCGGTTTCAAAATAACCACGGACGATGCCTGCCGCTTCAGGTCAAAAAATCCGTGCAATTCATACGTCCGGCGGGCCGTATATAAAAACCTTGAATAATTATAAAAAAACCTTGTTTTGTTTCTATACAAACATGCTTTTTCATCTTTATTCTGAACTAATCAATGAAAGACACTGTATATGGCGGCAAGAAGGGCCTGTTCCGGATGAAATGCAGCAAGACGGAGGCAAAGGTTCCCCTGAGGAACAGTCTCCGGAAAGAAATCTGGAAACATCGCGTAGTTTATACTCTTCTTCTGCCCGGACTTGTATGGTATATTATCTTTGCCTATTTCCCCATGGGCGGGCTTTCCCTGGCCTTTAAGGATTACAAGGCGAATCTGGGAATTCTCCGCAGTCCCTTTACGGGTCTTGCCAACTATGAGTATGTATTCCGGGATGCGGCGTTCTGGCGGGCCTTGTGGAAAACCGTATATATCAACTTTGGCCGCATGATATTCCAGTTTCCCGCTCCGATTATACTTGCCCTTCTTATCAATGAATTCAAATCAAAAAAATACAAACGTGTACTGCAAACGATTTATACGTTCCCCCATTTCTTTTCGTGGGTTATCGTCGCGAGCATCGTAAATAATGTTTTTGCAGCCAGCGGCTTTATCAACCAGTTGATTATCAGCCTGGGCGGAAGACCGGTAAGTTTTCTCGGTACGCCGGCAATCTTCATTCCCATGCTCTATTTTACCGATATCTGGAAATATGCAGGCTATGGTTCGATCATCTACCTGGCGGCAATATCGGGTATAGACATGGGGCTCTACGAAGCGGCGGATCTCGACGGAGCCTCACGGCCCACAAAACTTTTCCATATCACTATACCCTCTATCATGCCCACCATCATCGTGATGTTCATATTAACTTCCGGCTCCATCATGACCCTGGGGTTTGATCAGCTTTTCAACATGTACAACGCAGCCGTCAAGGATGCAACGGAAGTTCTCGATATGTATATTTACCGCATTACTTTCCAGTCAGCCGCGGATTTTTCATATTCGACTGCCGTAAGCCTTATCCGTTCGGTTCTCAATATGCTGCTTCTGCTGGGGGCAAACAAATTTTCCATCATGATGGGAGGCGGCGGTCTTATGGGAACACGGGAGGCATGATGATGAAAAACCTGTTTCGTAAATTTGACATAATCGACATCGCACTGTTTATTCTTCTGACTTTTTGGGGATTGATTATCCTCCTTCCCTTTCTCAATTCAGTTGCGATCTCGTTTACCGGTTACAGGGAGTACCTCGAAACTCCCCTGCTTCTCTTTCCGAAAGCGCCTGAGTTAAAGGCATATCAGGAACTTTTCAAGGATGGAAGAATCTGGGCAGGTTACAGAACAACATTAACCATTATCGCAATCGGCGTACCCATGAGTCTCTTTCTTTCAACGACAATGGGTTATGCTTTAAGCCGGCGGGGTTTTCCGGGGAGAAAATTCTTCTTCATGTTCGTACTCTTTACCATGATATTCCAGGGAGGAATTGTACCGCTGTATCTGGTCGTAAGAACGCTGCATCTGACAAATACCATCTGGTCAGTAATACTTACAGGCGCTCTTAATACCTTTTACATGATTCTGGTTTACAACTTTTTCTCAAGCCTTCCCGAATCGCTTGTCGAATCCGCAAAACTCGACGGGGCAGGAGACTGGACAATACTGTTCAACATTATTTTACCGCTTTCACTGCCGATACTTGCAACCATGACTCTGTTCTATACGGTGGATAAATGGAACGAGTGGTTTAACGCAATGGTTTTCATCCGCCGTGGGGAAATACAGCCTTTACAGCTTGTCCTGCGTTCAATCGTAATAGATTCGGTTGCCCAGGGCCAGCTCAACGCGAGCGTTCCCATGATTGACCGGGCTTTTACAAACGGGATAAAAATGGCCGCCGTCATGGTTACCATGTTTCCGATTATGTGTATCTATCCGTTTTTGCAGAAACATTTTGCCAAAGGAATTCTGGTCGGCGCCATAAAGGCGTAAGACCTTAAATTAATTTTTTGGAGGACAAAGATGAAAAAGAAAGGCGTTTTACTGTCAATTCTGTTAATTGCAGTATCTCTTTCGGCGGTTTTTGCCGGCGGGAGGCAGGCCCAGTCAGGCTCTTCGCAAACAGGTGAAAAAATAGCCGGGAGCACCGAAGGATGGTTTGCAGGCAGGGACTTTAAGGAACACATGACCATTGAACATGCCGATGTAATGATCGATGCAAGCAAGGATTATACAGGCGGAGATGCGTTTGTAAGGCAATGGACAAATACTTTTAATGTCAGCTACAAGCTTACACCCCTGACATTTGAAAACTGGGCGGAACGGCTCCGTGTATGGATCAACTCCGGGGACGCTCCTGAAATGTTTGCATGGGACTATGTCCATGGCGAAGCAATCGACTATGCGGAACAGGGGATGGTAAAAAAGCTTCCGAATGACTGGAAAACAAAATATCCGAATCTTGCAAAAACTCAAGGCTATGTCCCCCTTGCGGAACTTGATGAAAAAACTTTCGGGGGCACTTATTTCCTCTTCCGGCCGCTCTATGCAAATAACCGCCCTGCAACAAAACTTTCCAACCATGTTTCCCTGTACATACGGAAAGACTGGGCAAATGCGGTAGGAGTTACACTCCCCGATGCAATGAAAATTTCGGAAGTAATTGAGCTGGCAAGAAAGATAAAGGCTGCCGATCCCGGAAAAGCAGGCCCAAACTTTTCACCCATCGTATGCCGTACAGGCTGGCTGAACCTGTTTGTTGGTTCCAACAACCAGTATAACGGGTACAATGCCAACGGTGTTTTCTACAAGGGCAGAGACGGCAAGTATCACTGGGGAGGAGCGGATCAGTCAACTCTTGATGTCCTTAAACTGCTCAACGGCGCCTACAGGGATGGACTCCTGGACAGGGAATTCTACACGATTCAGGATCCGGACGATCTGGGTGCTTTCTATACGGTAGGCCGTTCCGCGATTGCCGTCGCAGAAAGCATGGCATGGAGAATGACCGAATTTGATCAGCACATGAAGCGGGATCAGAACCTCAACTATGATGATACCGTTCAGGTTGTTAACCTCCTCGGCGAAGACGGTTACTACCATGATCAATTAAGACTAAATTACTGGGGTGTAGTTGCCTTTTCACCCAGGATCAGCGATAAAAAGCTTGACCGCATCCTGCAGATGCTTGATTACTCGTGTACCGATGAAGGTCAGCTCATTCTCCGCTGCGGCATCAAAGGTGTTGACTGGGAACTGGATGCATCAGGCAATATCGTTTCCAAACTGGAAGCCGGCGCCTCTCTCTGGGAAAAGTACGCCATGCTGCCGGTATACGTCAATATGCTGATCCTCTCGGACGATTTCCAATTCAGCGATCCCAACTATAAAAAGGAATACCGTGACAGAACCAGGGACCTGTTTGTTAACAGGGAGCGGCAGTCTACCAATGAATCTTTCCCGCCGGAAGTAGACTGGAATATGGTTCTCCATGCTTCCCGTGCTCTGAATATGGCATCCATGGATTATGCCAACGAATATTCGGCGCTGATTGTCAAACCCGGCGACATCGAAGCCAACTGGAGGGCGTGGGTCAGCGAAAAGATGCCCATGATCCAGCCGGTCATTGACGAACTTAATGCAAAAAAATAAAGTGTGTTGAAATTGAAGAATGCGCCGTTAGCATTCCGGCTGTATATGACATACGGAAGATTGTGCATTTTGGTAGGTGCGTTTTCATTCCGCCTGTGCTATCTCCTTATAACACAAGGACTTAGCGTTGCCGGTCCGTTATGCCGTAAACCGGGAAATTGGTGCGTTTTCAAAAAAGTTATCAATTTTCCAAAATGAGGGTTTTTATATGCACAATGACTACACGTTGTTTTGGCGGACCTATCCCAACGGGAAAAAAACGGTGTTCTACTACGCCTACGATGACCAGGATGTACGGCAGGGGCCGTGGACTACCAAGTGCCGGAGTATTACGGAGGCTAGGAACTACTGCAACCGCCTTATCAAAACAGACAGGCTCATTCCCAAGCGGGGCAAGCTCCTGACCTTCGGGGAGTTTGCGGCGGGCTTCTGGGAGCATGGTTCCGATTACCTTGACAATCAGGAAGGCCGGGCCGATATTACCCCCGCCTATATCGACAACTGCAAGAAGATGACGGCTAACCAGATACTCCCCTTCTTCGCCGGTACGCCCCTTGAAAAGATTACTTACAAAGACATTAACAAGTGGCTCCTGGGTTTCAAGAACCGGGAAATAACCGTTGACGGCAA
>JAIRXN010000217.1 GCA_031268245.1 Treponema sp.
GCTCTTATACATGATACCTCCGGCTAATTCACTATTCAATAACAGATTAGCCGAACCCGCCCTGAATTACAACTACTGTAAGGATGGGATATAACAGCTAAATTGGAATTAAAAGAAAATATATGAGGCTGTTCCAAAACTTCAGTTTTTGGAACAGCTACCTTGAATTTAGTGGAAAAACCGGGCCTTTGCCGGTTTTTCCAAGAGCTTGTTCCGAAACTAACCGAGTTTTGGAATAAGCTCATATATCAAATAAACTCTTTCGATTGTTTTTATTTTTGGAGGTATTTTTACGTTATAGGTAATTTACATTTCTTTTGGTTTCTATTATCATCTCGTTATGAAGGGAAAAATGTGGATACTATACTATTAAACACCAAGGCCCGGGAAATCAGGCGAAAAATTGTATGCATGATAAGCCATGCCCGGGGAGGCCATATCGGCGCTTCACTGTCGGAAGCCGACATCCTTACGGCCCTTTTCTTCCGTATTTTGCGTTTTTCCCCCGAAAACCGGACCGACCCGGACCGGGATCGCTTTGTCCTGAGCAAGGGCCACGCCTCCGAAGGTCTCTATACAGTGCTGGCCGAGAGAGGTTTCTTTCCCGCCGAGTGGCTGGAAACCTACCTGACTCCCGGCTGCCCCCTTACAACCCATCCGACTAACCATGTGCCGGGTATCGAGGTCTGTACCGGAGCGCTGGGCCACGGTCTCCCGGTAGCCTGCGGCATGGCTCTGGGAGCGAAAAAACAGGACAGGCCTTTCCGGGTCTTCGTTCTTACCGGAGACGGTGAGACACAGGAGGGCAGCGTCTGGGAAGCCGCCATGGCTGCGGCCCATTTCAAACTGGGGAATCTCGTATGGATCATCGACAATAACGGCCTCCAACTCACCAGTGTCATAGCTGAAACCATGGGTATCGAGCCCCTGAAGGATAAACTCGAAGCTTTCGGCTTCGACACCCATACCGTCGACGGTACCGATGCCGCCGCCATTGCGGGCCTCCTTGAAAGCCTGGACTACAGCAGCGGCAAACCCCATGCGGTGATCGCAAAAACCGTCAAGGGGAGGGGAGTCTCCTTCATGGAGAATGTGCCCGAGTGGCATCACCGTATCCCCACCGAAGAGGAATGTGAACGGGCGCTAAAGGAATTGGAATAATGGACAAGGCCGATCTCCGGGAAAAACAGATTGAAACCCTTATCTCTCTGACCGAACAGGGCATGAATACGATCTATGTGGTAAGCGATTCAGTCAGCACCAGCAAGGTAAAGCCCTATATGAAGCGTTTTCCTGAAAGGGTGGTGAATGTGGGTATTGCCGAACAGAATCTTGTCGGCATCGCGGCAGGGCTTGCCAATGCGGGATTCATCCCCTTTACCGGGAATGCCGCTCCCTTCCTCATATCCCGTTCCGCCGAGCAGATCAAGATTGATGCGGCCTATTCATGCTCAAACATCAAACTCAACGGTATGCATGCGGGCTTCAGTTACGGCCTGGACGGTATTACTCACCACGAAGTAAACGACATCAGCGTGATGCGGGGTTACCCCTCTATCGAAATATTCGTACCCTGCGACGGCAGGGACTGCGCCCAAATTACCGAATATGCGGCTTCCCGTCAGGGCCCGGTGTATATGAGCCTCAATTCGGGGGGCTTCCCCGTCATTACCGCCGCGGATTATCGTTTCAGTCCCGGAAGACCTGTTCAATTTGCCTGGGGAAAGGATCTAACTGTTATCGCCCTGGGTTCAGCGGTACACGATGCTCTGGAGGCTGCCGTTTCCGTCAAATCTTTTTGTTCCATGGACATATTTTCTCTAAACTCAGTACGCCCCCTGGACGGCGGCCCGCTGCTTGAGTCGATCCGCAAAACAGGACGGGTTATGACGGTGGAGCAGCATTCAAGCCACGGCGGCTGCGGCAGCCTTGTTGCCGAAATGATCGCGGAAAACGGCCTTGGGGCCCGGCTGAAACGGCTGGGAATACCCGAAGGGATCTATACCAAAAACGCCGCCGCGTCCTGTAACAAACGGTTCTTCGCCCTTGATGCCGAAGGAATATCCGGAGAAATAAGGATTTTTCTGAAGAAGTGACAAAATCCGCATCATCACTCTTGCACTTCCCCCCCAAAAAAATGGTATCATTTTGGAAAGGGAAAATCATGTTTCAGGAACAGCGCAGGGAAAAAATATTGGAATTGCTCCGGGAAAACGGCAGTTGCAGAGTCCAGGAACTCAGCGCCTTATTCCATGTCTCCGAACCTACTATCCGGCAGGATCTGGAAACTCTGGAAAAAACCCATTCGGTAACCCGGCAGCATGGGGGGGCCTTTATCACCGGTTATGCCTCTTTTACCGACAAGATGAAACTTGAGCATACTGAATTCATGGAGGAGAAACGGCGGATCGGCGCGAAGGCCGCGGAATTTATCAAATCCGGGGACAGTATCATCCTGGATTCGGGCTCTACGCTTACCGAATTGGCAAAGTGCCTGATGGACAGAAAAAGCCTCAATATCATCACCCCGGCCATCAACATCACGCTGATCCTTGGAGCGGAGCCTACAAACCATATCATCCTTGCCGGAGGAGAGCTCAAGGCCCCTACTCTTTCGGTAACCGGGGAAAAGGCGGCGGCAATGTTCAAGGACATATATGCGGAAAAGCTGTTTCTTGCCACAGGAGGCTTCTCCTTAACCGCCGGCCTTACGTATCCGGGTATTTCGGATCTCCCCCTGAAACAGGCAATGATAAACTCTGCCCACACCATCTTCCTTTTGGCGGACTCAAGCAAGCTGGAGAAAATATACTTTGCTTCCCTCAACTGTCAAAAGAAGATCAACTATCTCATTACCGATGACGGGGTAGATCCCGGTTATGTAAAAAGTCTCAACGACCTGGGTATTGAGGTGATCATCTGCCAAGAATCCGGGCTCTCTACAACCCGGCCTTGAATTCCTCCATTTTTAAGGTCTCCGCTCCCCTGAGCCGGGATTCTTCCGCGGCAAAGGCCATATAGTGGCTTTCAAGACACTTCTTGACCGAGTTAAGGCCGCCGCCTTCGCCTTCCTGTATCTTCCGCACAAAATCCGTACAGAGGCCTATATCCCCTCCCGAGTGCCCGCCTGCAGGTTCCGCCACGGTAATTACTTCGTAGTTACGGGAAGAAAAGTCCTTGACGGTTATCCTGTTTTCTTCCATGTCGCCTGAAATTTCTGCCTTGGCGCCAAAGACGGTGATACTACGGTGGGTTTCCATGGTAAAACCCGACATGGTAAATGAAGCTTCGACCCCGTTGGCAAAGTGTAGTAATACTGTTTGATGATCCACTACATCGTTATCGCAGCGGAACACACAGCGGCCGTAAGGGCCTTCGTTCAGCGCCTTCATCCGGCCTTCCATGGAAAGATCGGTAGTAATAACATTAGTAGGCCAGCCTACATCATTGGTAAGATATATCTTTGATACATGGTAGGGACACTCGCCCATATACGGACAACCGTCAAGGCATCGCGGGGGCGCTCCCCCGGGCGCATTTTCCGCCTTGAAGTAGTTGAGCTTCCCGGCGGAACTCAGTGAGGCGCAAGTGGAACCGGAAAGCCATGCAAGCATATCCATATCATGACAGCTTTTTGCAAGGATCATGCAGGATGATTCACTCTTGTTACGCCAGTTGCCGCGAACAAAACTGTGGGACATGTGTATATGGCCTACATTTTCAACAAGATCGATGCCGATAAGTTTCCCAATACGGCCTCCTTCAATAAGGGACTTTATCCGGGAAAAGAAGGGGGCGTACTGTAATACATAACCGGTCATGAACACCTCGTTGAAACCCGCTGCCGCTCTTTCAATAATGCCGATCTCTTCGGGCAGGGACACAATGGGCTTTTCACAGATAATATGTTTCTTTTTTTCCATGGCCATGACAAGCGGTTCGACATGCATTTTGTCCTGGGTAGCAATGATAACGGCATCCACATCGGGAAACTTGCCAAAGGCATCCCTCCATGTTTCAAAGGCCAGGGCATCGGCGATGTGATGCTGTTCCTGCATTCTGCGGCGTTTTGCGGGATCGGTCTCCGCAACTGCGACTATCCGCATCATGGCCGGATTCATCTCTGCATAGGCGCCGTAGGCATACATGCCGCGGTTTCCCGCCCCCAGCAACAGTACATTTACAGTCTTCATAAAACCTCCGTTAAACAATCTGATTTTCCAGACGGTTCAAAATAATATTGATTGCAACGATCGCAAAAAGGATGAGGCTCAGGGCAAAAAAAGTTCCGCCCATACCGAAACGCTGATAACAGAGCCCTCCTCCGAAGGCTCCCGACATAGTGCCCACGGAAAGAAATATTTCATGCAGGGCCAGATTCGCCTTGGCATTCTTCTTTTCCGTGCTGGAATGAAAGATGCTGTTATTGTAGCAGCCCGCATAAAAGAACCCGCTTATAAAAATGACTATAAAATACATGAAAATATTTTTTCCGGAAAAAACAAACAACAATGCCAGAACCGCAACAATACTGTGGATAAGGACGAACCATTTCCGGTTAAAATGCCAAAACTTAAGCCGCGCAAAAACGGCAAATCCTATCAGGGCGGCGATACCACGGAAGAGAAGCAGCATTCCTGCGGTTCCCTCCGTATAACCCAGTACATCCCGTATATACAGGGGCAAAATATTCGCCAGTATCCCCGAAAAAGCATTGCCGCAGAAGGCGCTCATCCAGCCCCGGTACTTAAAAAGCTTAAGACTCCGTTCCCGGAGCAGTGCCCGGCGGCTCTCCAGTTTTTCCGCCTCAACGGAAGCGGCTTTAAGGCTTGCGCCGGTTTCAACCGGGGCATGGGGAATTTCAACCCCTGTTCCCGCAACAACGGCGCCGGAATCGGCGGATTCTCCATGCCGGGCAGAGAGACGCCAGAGCAGGTAAAGTACCAGCACAAGGCATATATAGATTGCCAAAAAGTTGAGAATGCTGTTGGCGTGGTAGAGAACGCCTCCCGCGAGGGGCCCCAGGAGACCCCCGCCCATCCAGCAGAGATTAAAACGGCTGATATCCCGGTTAAGTTCTTCTTCGCTAAGGCCCTGGGTGAACCACGCCATGACAGGCGGCCAGAAAAAACCGGAACTTCCCTGGATTATGCAGTAGGCAAAACCTACAATGAGAGGGCTTCTTACCAGCGCCAAAAGGATCGATGCCAAAAGACAGATCGAGATGGCGGTAGGTATTATCGTCTGGGGCATTAGATGTGTACAGAAATATTGATAGATGTTGCAGCAGAGAAAGTAACAGAGCGAACCCAGGGCAATATATATACCGACTTTGGCAGGACTAAAACCAAGGCGATCCGTTAAAAGGTATATAAAGGAGAAACCCAGTATGGACAGACTGAGGGAAAATATGAATGAGCAGGCAAAGAGATAGCCGTTTTTCTTCATGAAAAACTCAGCCCGGAGGCCAAGCCAGAGGGCGTCCGCCGAGCACGTGGATATGGAGATGTTCTACGGTCTGACCCCCGTCCTCCTTGCAGTTGATAACAAAGCGGGCGCCTTTTTCTCCGCAGCCTGATTCTTTGGCCAGTTCCTGGGCCTTTACCAGGAGACGGCCGATAAGAAGGGCATCCTCGTCCCCGGTTTCCATAATGCTTGTGATATGCCTTTTGGGAATAAGCAGGAAATGAACCGGCGCCTGTGGGCCGATGTCATGGAATGCCAGCATATCATCATCTTCGTAGATCTTCCTGCCGGGTATCTGGCCTTGTATGATCTTGCAAAAGATACAATCGTTCATATACCCATTATAACACGAGGCCGTTCCAATTGGAACAAGCTCATACTATTCACCGGCCTTCGGAAGAGCGGTTACGGACTCCTCAAGAGCGGCTTCAAGGGCTTCCAGAAAGGCGTCGCTGGATTCGGTGGCCCCGGAAACGGCATCCAGATCCGTAATACCGTATTGAAGCGCCAGATCGAGAAGTTCTTCCATAGCTGCGCCTCCTACATAGGGATCATCCTGATGGTCAAGAATGAAAATTTCGACAATTTCTCCGTCTTCAATGCGGATCTTCACCCGTACCGTTCCCCGCCAGCCTTCAGCTTCTCCTTCGTATACACCGTCATGCATAAGATTGTATGAAGGAGCCTTGGACCGAATCCGGGGGACAGATCCGGGCAGGGAACTGCAGGATACGTATATGCTTAGCGCATACATACCAAGAGCCATAATGCAGAGTATCAGGAATTTCATGATGTGCCTCCATGTATGTATATGGCGGCCGCATGGGAATTGCTTCAATGAAACAATTACTATTGCAAAAAAAAACCGGATGGATACTATGAAAGTAGTATGCCGCAGATAAATCTTTCACCCTACCGCCTGAGCAAGGCGCGGAGCGTCTATAATCTGTTTAATGTTTTCAACTCTCTTTCCTGGAATTTCCTTGTAGGGAGTATCGTCACTCTTTTTGCCATGAGGATGAAGGCTTCGTCCACCTACATCGGCCTTTTGAATGCGGTTCTCTATGTATCCTTCTTCTTCCTTCCTGTGGGGAAACTTCTTGCCAGACGTTTTTCCATCATCGGAATCTTCAGCTTTGCCTGGACATGGAGGGCGCTTTGCATGCTGCCGGTGGTCTTCGCCCCCTTTGCCGCCATGGCAGGCCGCCGGGATCTGGCTCTGGGACTGCTCCTCCTGGGGGTTGCCCTCTTCCATATCATCCGGGGCATTGGGATGATCGGCAACAACCCCATCCTGAGCCTCATGGCTACCGGCCCCGATCGGGGCAGCTACATGACCCAGATCCAGATCATCAACAGCGCGGTGGGGATGATGTCGGGATTTGTGGTAGCCATACTTCTGGGCAGGGAGCCCCCTCTCTTCCTCTACTCCGTCATCATGGCGGGGGGCATTGCTACCGGCATCGCTTCGGGCGTGCTGATGCGGAAGGTTCCCGAACCGCCCTCAGATGAAGACGGCAAAAAAGTAAAATTTGCCGGTATCTTCAAACAGGCAATGGCAAAACCGGAACTAAGGCAGTTTGTGTTGATTCTCTTCATTGTAGCAATGGTATCCGGGGTTTCCAGGGCTTTTATCATGGTGTATTCCCGCGAGGTCTTTAATCAGAACGACGGCATGGTATCCCTCTACACCGTTTTCGGAGGACTGGGAACCCTGATGATCGGGCTGCTCATCAAATTCTTTGTAGACCGCGTCGGCGCCAAGCCGATCTTCATCATCACGATAATCCTGGGCCTCGTGAGTATGTTTCCCATCGTATTCTTTCCCCGCGCTCAGTTGGATAACATTACCGGCGTAATCCTCTTTCTTACCTTCCTCTTTTTTATGATGAATTTCGGTTTCCTCGGTGCGGAAGGAATTGCGCAAACCTACTTTTTGGCGCTGGTACCTTCGGAACTGATGATGGACATGGGGATTCTCTACTTCCTCATCTTCGGAATCTCCGGCGCCAGCGGTTCCTTTCTGGGCGGCTTGCTTCTTGACGCCATGACCGGAGCCGGACTTTCCCAGTTTATGGCCTTCAAGATTTTTTATGTCATCCTGATTTTTTTTACAGGACTTGCCCTCTTCTTCACCCGGAAACTTACCCCGCTGGGCGCCCTGCCTTTCAAAGGCGCGCTGGAAGTGATGTTCTCCTACCGCGATCTTCGGGCCATATCTCTTTTGGACAAGCTCAACAGGACCAGTAGTTCCGATGAAGAAGAGGCTCTACTGGGCGCCCTGCACGAAACCCCTTCCCAGCTTGCCATCAAAGGACTCCTGGAGAGGGCTGAATCTCCACGCCTTGACATACGCCTTGAAGCTTTCAGAGCCATGGAGAAGCTCAAGCGTTTGAATGAAGATGCGGTAAAGGCCCTGATTGCCGATCTGGTAAACAGTCCTTACACCACAGCCTATATTTCCGCCCGGATTCTGGGAAATCACCGTATCTATTCGGCCATTCCGCTGCTCCGGGAACTGGCTCTTTCCACCGATTACATGCTCGCCGGTGAGGCGATCATTGCCCTTGCCCGGCTTGAGGATGAAGCCTTCCGTCCGCAGATCGAGAGTATCATTCTCAGAACAGAGAACCCCCGGCTCAAGATCATGGGGGTGGAGGCCTTCGGTATCTACCGTTCACCCAATTCACTTTCCGTGCTGCTGGATATTCTCAAGGCGGCCGATCCTCCCCCCTACCTGCGGGATGAGGTTTCTCTGGCAATGGCGGCCATTCTTGACACCCAGAACCAGTTCTACAAACTCCTTGTCCGTTTCCGGGAGGATGAAAGCCAGGCCGCCACACTCGTCATGGATGAGGCCGAATCGGCTTTCGAGTATTACAATACTAATCTGGGCCGTTCAAACCGGTGTAAGAAGAAGGCGGGACTGACGGCCCTTTCTCACGCGGCAAAGAATATTCAGGCTGCAGCTTCCGCCTTTGTACGGGACGAAAACGGACGCCTTTTCTACCGCTGGATTCTCGATCTTCCCGATCAGTTGGCGGCAACGGTAACACGGGTGGTGCTTTCCGAAGCGGTTCTGGACGACGAACTCAGTTCCTATAACCGCCTCAAGCTTCTTATCGTGCACTGGGCAACCCGCCAACTGCGGGTGTGGACAAATCTTTTGAGATAGCACCCGGATCAGGGTAATTCGTTGCCTTGACACTTTTCCCCGGATTCTATAGTATGTGATTTCTCTACCGAATTTTCGCCCTTTTGGGGCTTTGTAAGGAAGGATTGTTATGTCAAGGACTTGCGATATTTGCGGCAAACACACGGTTAGCGGAAACACGGTAAGCCATGCCAAGAACCGCCGCCGCCGTACCTGGAAACCTAACCTCGTCAAGATAAAGACTGAAATCGGGGGAACCACGGTTACCCTTAAAATCTGTGCCCGCTGCCTGAAAAGCGATCTTGTAACAAAAAAAGTCTGAAGGGGAATAAGGATGTCCCAAAACCTGAAGTTTTGGAACATCCCCGGATCGGTTTATTTTTGCAGATAGAATTCTACACGGCGGTTCTGCCACCAATTGTCCCGGTCATCATAGTTAACCAGGGGGTTGCTGATACCCTTGCCCGTTGAGGAAAGACGACTACCGTCAACACCGGCGGCTACAAGCATCCTGGAAATTACCTGCGCCCGCTGTTCGCTCACCGTGCCGCTTGCGTTTTCACTTTCTTCCTCAGCCGTCCTGGCCGCAGTACCGGGGGCGTTTACCGGATTGGCATGGCCTTCCACCTGTACCTTGTAATCGGGGAATTTGTTCAGACCGGCGGCAATACGCTGCACAACCCGCTCATTGTTCCTGATCGTAGCGGCAGGGAGATTCTCAAAATCCGCCGCATCTGACCTGAAAACGATGCTGGGCACTTGAATCTGCAAACGCCCGTCCCTCGTTCTTATTACCAGAACATCAACCTGGATCTTCCCGGTAACAGGCTCGCTGATCTTTCCCCCCGCTTCGGTAACGGTAAAGACATAGGGATAATCGGTGGCGGACTGAACCAGTTCCTGCTGATCGGAACGACCGTCCCAATTCTGCCGGGCCGGAGGAGCGCCATCGCCTCCGAAATGCTTGAACACCGCCGTACTGCCCGAAACTTCAGGCTGCAGAATATCGAAAGTCCATGAAGCCGCCTGGCCTCCCCTGACACCGAGCAGGATACTGAGCTGATCGTTCTCCCCGTCACCGTCGGGGCTGAAAAGTACAGGCTCAAAAGAAACATCCAGTGAAATGGGGCCGTCACTCGACGGAGGCGGCGGTGGGGGCGGAGGGGGTGGCGGCGGAGCCTCTTCAGCCGGCGGAGAGGCAGGAGCCGGGGCCGGAGCGCTGCCGCAGGCAACGAAAGCAGCAACAAAAAATAAAACAATAAATATGCTTACTATTGCGGATATTTTCACGATCGATTCTCCTTATCAAATTTATTTCTGTATCTAACTATAGTATATTCTGAAATACAAAGCAACTCCCGCTGTTTTGAAAGCCCTTACGAATGAAGAACTCCGGGGCATGTATCCGGACCTATATCTTCCTGAAACCTGCAACCCGTGCGGATGCGGTAACGTTGAGAGGCGACCTTTCCCCCCGCGACAGATACTGATAGCCCAGACCTGCGATCATGGCGCCGTTATCCCCGCAAAGTTCCGGGGGAGGGAAGACACAAACAAGATCCTTTCTTCCGGCAAGCCGGGCGCGGAGCAGGGAATTAGCGGCAACCCCTCCGCCTGCAACAATGGTATGAAGACCTGTGTCTTCCACGGCATTGAAGAGGGCCCGGAGCAGTATCTCCACGGCGGTCTTTTGGAAAGAGGCGGCAATATCTGCATGTATCCCTCCGGGCAGCGAACCTTGCCCGCCGGCAAGGGGCAGTGAGCCGGAAGCCGGCTGTACGATACCGCTCTCTGTAGGAGCCGCCTTTACCCGGAACTGTTCAAGCTGGTTTATCACTGCGGTCTTGAGGCCCGAATAAGATACATCGTAACGGTGATATTCCCGCCGCAGACCCGGTGAACTGTCCTCTTTTTTAAGAGAGGAACCTTCGTTCCGGCAGGCCCGGTTGTGTGTTCCCATTTTGGGCATGGGAAATTTAAAGGCTCCTTCATCCCCCTGTTTTGCCAGCCTGTCTATGGCCGCACCACCCGGATAACCAAAGCCGTAATACTTTGCCACCTTGTCAAAGGCTTCTCCAACCGCGTCATCAATGCTGGCTCCCAAAACAGTAATGTTATCAAAATCATCAACACGGCAGATTATCGAATGCCCGCCTGAAACCAGGAGGCCCAGGAAGGGATACTCGGGCCGGACGCCGGGCATCAAAGTTCCGCTGCCGTCTTCCCCCGGCAATTCAAGACGGGAAGCATAGAGGTGAGCCAGCATGTGGTCAACAGCAATAAAGGGAAGATTGCGGGCCCAGGCAAAGGCCTTGGCAAAGCTAAGACCTACAAGGAGGGAACCGAGGAGCCCCGGATGGGCGGTGGCAGCCACTCCCCCTATGGATTCAACTCCGGCGCCGGCGCGGTCAAGAGCCTCTTTTGCCACGGCATAGATCCACTCCGTATGTTTGCGACTGGCAATCTCCGGAACCACTCCGTTGTATTCCGCATGAAAAGGAATCTGTGTAGCCACCACATTGGAGAGAATACGGCGGCCGTCTTCCACCACGGCGGCGGCGCATTCATCACAGGAGGACTCTATACCCAGAACTTTCATTTTTTGCTCCGAATGAGGGCAGAGGCGGTAGAAAAACTGTAACCCTGCTCGAGAAGCCGGGGGTAAAGCTCCGTCAAAACCGGAGCCAGCGCGGGAGACCAGGCATGGCCTATCATCACCACCGAGCCCTTCTGCACCGCCTTTTTAAGACCCTCTTCTATGTAATGAATCATTGACGCCCTGTCCTGCTCGTTATCGATAAAAATATCCCGTTCCCCGATGTCAATACCCAGCCGCTGCGCCGTATTGGGCACTGCAGTAGCGGCAGTCGTTCTTGAATCAAGAAAATATATCCCCTGTTCCCGGCAGAGAGCAAGTACGGTTTCCATCATATCGCCATCTTCGGTGATCCTGGAACCCTGGTGGTTATTCATACCCGCAATAGAGCCTATTCCGGCAATGTTGGTCTCTATCACCGTGCGTATGTCCTCAGGACCCATACCCGTGTAGAGGGCTCCCGGCCCGGGATTCTGCCCGCCGAGAGCCTCCATCGGCTGATGGAGAAAAACTTCCTTTCCCGCTTTGCGGATCATACTGGCCGCCTCTGCGGAATGGGGCAAACCGGGAAGTACGGCAATAGTAAGGGGGCCCGGATACCTGAGAAAGGGCTCCAGTTCCCGGAGATTATTCCCCGCATCGTCAATAACAAAAACCACAGTTCCCCGGCCCTTGGGAGGAATTTCGGGCCGCGCCGCAGGAGTCTGCCG
>JAIRXN010000007.1 GCA_031268245.1 Treponema sp.
CAATATCTATACCTACTTATACTGTAATCTTGACGGCAGTTATTACCGATCCGATAATGCGAGGAACACCTGATTTTTCTCATCTTTTCCGAAAACAATACCGTTCTCTCCCGCCGGGAATTCGATCCCGCCCAGGGGAGATACACCGAACGTGCCCTGAACGCGAACGAAGAAATCACCAGCGTCCGGATTACCAGCCCCATTGTCAAGACAGCCCTTACCCTCAAAGACATATCCGAGGGTGAAGGGGATCTGGCAAAAACCGTCGATGTCCGTTCAAAAGACAAAATCGGCGATCTGGCCCGGTACTTTAATGCGACCCTGGAAAAGATCACGGGGAGAACAAAGAGAGTATCGATGTGCCGGTTCGAGATAGCGAAGTTCAAAGAGGATAGATGATACATGATCTACTATGCCGCCTTTGTTCCCGGACTGCAGGATGTAATTTCCGCTGTAGTCCGCGGACGCCTTGAAGATGTAACAATTCACAAACTCCTCAACGGCGCCGTCATTTTTGAAACTGCCTGTTCCTATGACAGGCTGAATTTTTTCTGCTTCAACAATATTTTTGCGGTGGTAAGTATCGTTGAAAAGGCGAAATCTGCCGGAACATTCCGCCGGAAGGCGGATGGATCGAGTTTCCCTTCCGGGGTCCTGGAAGAACACATGAGGGCTGTAATCAGGACAGGTAAACATCCTGTCATTTCTGAAAATAACAAAAAGATACTCAGTTTCAGAATCGTTTTTTCGATTGAAAACAGACTCGCCGCGGTCAACGAAAAAATAAAAAGGGAAACGGAAGCCTTTATTTCCCGCGCCTCCGGACTTTCCCTGAGCCGTTCAAGGCCCGATACGGAATTCTGGTTCCTCTACCGCAGTGAAGGTTTCTCGGTGTTCATGAAACGCCTTACCCGGCATGCCTCCTGGGAAAAGCAGCTTCACCCCGGAGAACTCCCTCCTCCGCTTGCCTGGACTCTCTGCAGCCTTGCGGGCCTTGGCGAAAAGAAAAGCGCCTCCTTGAGTGTCCTGGATCCCTTTTGCGGTTATGGTTCCATCCCTTTCCAGGCTTTGTCCCGTTTCCCCGTGCAAAAAATTTACGCTTCCGATACTTCCGCGGAAGCGGTACAGGAGACACGGAAAAAAACCGGTTCCGTCTCTCCGGGCCGTTTCTGTGAAATTTTTAGAAGCGATTTCAGGGATCTTCCCCAGAAGCCGGGCATGCAAAACATAGACAGAATCGTTACCGATCCTCCCTGGGGACTCTATAGGGAAACAGACAGAAATACTGTGCAGTTTTACCGGGAAATGCTGGATTGTTTCGAAAAGCTTCTTGCGGCAACAGGCAGGGCGGTGATCCTCAGCGCGGCGGTGGAAACACTGGAAAAAGCCGCGGCGGAAAGCGGCCTTTCCGTTATCAACAAAATTCCCATTCTCCTTTCGGGGAAAAAGGCGGCAATCTTTCTGCTAAAAAAAGACTGCCCTAAAAAAGAAGGGCGCCGCACTTGAAGGCTCTTTCAAGATGGTCTGTCCGTTTCTCTTCCCGGCTGGGCATCTCCCGGCTGGTACCTTCAAAAATCACCAGTTCCTTGTGCCTGACCCGGTCAAAGAGCCTGTCGTCGAGCAGAACCTTTTCCATCGCCGTCAGAATACCGGTATTGTTGAAATACTCCATCGTGTTCCCCGCGGAGAGAAGGTAGAGTCCCTTTTCAAGCTGCTTCATCAAACGCCCCTGTTTAAACGGGCCGTCTCTGTGTGCGGAAACAAGCTTCTCCGCATTTTCCCCATAGGCAAAACCGTAAGTCCAGACCCGGTCAAACCAGCCTTTGAGTATGGCCGGTACATCGGACCAGAAGACAGGGCATATAAAGACAATGGCATCGCTGTTGTTTATCTTCTTCTGTTCCGCGGCAACATCCTCCGGAACAGGGAGATCGCCGCGGTAAAAGGCCTCCCGCCTGTATTCGGCCTCGCACATGAGGGCATTGAAATTCATCCGGTACAGGTCGGAAACAGTAAAACTGTGCCCGGCGCTTTCAAGGCCCCGGATAAAACTGTCCCGGATCTCAGAGCTAAAGGAATCCTCACAGGGATGGGCATAGACGATAAAGACATGCATAAAAGCTCCCCCGCTGTTCAGGTTTCCCTCTCATCCGAACTGTTTTCAAGGCTGGTTTCTTCGGCGTACTGGGCCCAGTAAAGCTGATAGTAGAGGCCCTTCAGAGCCATGAGTTCGTCATGGGTTCCCGACTCGGCAATGCAGCCATCCTTGATGTATATGATCCTGGTACAGTCCCGAATAGTAGAAAGTCTGTGGGCAATGATAAAACTGGTACGGCCCTTCATGAGGGTTTTAATCCCCTGCTGAACAAGCTGCTCGGTACCGGTATCAATACTGCTGGTGGCTTCATCCAGTACGAGAATTCTGGGATCGCTGAGGAGGGTACGGGCAAAGGCGAGAAGCTGCTTCTGTCCGTGGGATATGCCGCCGCCCTGTTCGGTAATGGGAGTATCGTAGCCCTGGGGGAATTTTTCAATAAAACTGTTGGCCCCGATAAGCTCTGCGGCCCTGCGCACTTCCTCATCGCCGGCATCAAGTTTGCCGTAACGGATATTATCCGCAATGGTGCCGGTAAAGAGAAAACTGTCCTGAAGCATGATCCCCATCTGGCTCCGCAGGGAATTCAATGTTACCTTCATGATATCCTGACCATCGATCAGCACTCTGCCCTCTTCAATGTTGTAGAAACGGGAGAGGAGGTTGACGATAGTAGTCTTGCCCGCGCCGGTAGGACCGACGATAGCGATACTGTCGCTGGGATCTGCGGTAAAGGACACTCCCTTGAGAATCTTGTGCCCCGGATCATAGGAAAAGCTTACATTATCAAAGGCCACATGCCCCCGCATGGCGGAAAGTTCACGGGCATCCGGGGCATCCTCAATGAGGACAGGCTCTGCAATGGTGTCGAAGATCCGATCCAGATACGACATGCCCGTAACAAAGGTATTGTAAATATTTGCCAGGTTGATGATGGGCTGCCAGAAACGCCAGGCATAGTTCCCCATCGCCAAAAGCATGCCGAAACTCGCCATGGGATTCATCCAGTAGGCCCCCATGATATACACAAAGGAAAAAACAATCTGGCTTATCGTTTCGGTACTGAACCACACGGAATTGGAAATGTACTGGGCAAACATCCATGCCTTGTTCCGATCATCGGCCAGGCGGTCGAGAGTTGCCAGGGTTCTCCTCTGCTGATCAAAGGCCTGCGTGACCAGCACCCCGTCGATACTCTCCTGCACATAGGCATTGAGATTGGAATTCTTGTTGCTTACAAGCTGCCATGCTTTCCGCTGCCTGTTTTTGATCGTCCAGATAAAGGCGGCCAACACCGGAAGGCCCAGCACTGTTACTGTTGCCAGATGCGCATTAATCTTGTACATAAAAAAGATGATAAAGAAAATGTTGAGGATCTCAATGATAAAGTTAAGGATACCGTTGGAGAGGGCGTCGGAAACACTGTTCACATAGGGCACCACACGCACAAAGATCTTGCCGTGCGGACGGGTGTCATAGAAACTGAAGGGCAGCTTTTGCAGGTGGGCAAAGAGATCGTAGCGGATATCGTGAATAATAGCCTGCCCCGCCTTTGCCACTATCAGGTTCCTCACGGCTCCAAAACCGATGGAGAACACAATGGTAAGCGTGAGCCCTCCCGCCATAAGAAAGAGGAGGCGGTAGTCCTTGCCCGGCACCGCTACATCCAGCGCATGCTGGATAAAGAGAGGCCCCGAAAGGCCGATTATGCTTGAAAAGAGGCTGAAAATCAGGGCGGCGCTCATGCTGACCTTTACTTTCGCAAGATAACCCAGCACATACTTAAAGTTGACAAACGAGACTTTATCGTCCAGATACTCATCAACGTCGTACTTGTTCCGCCCCTGCGCCTGCTTTGCCCGTGTATCTTTTTTCCTTGCCATCGTAAAGCCGCTTCCTGTTCGAAGCCGTCCCAAAACTTCAGCCCCGGGACAGCCGCCTTGGATTTATTGAAGAAACCGGTCTATGATCCGGTTCCTCCGGGAACCTTGCGCAAAACTTGTGCTCAGGCTTGTGAGACAACCAACCGGGTTGTCGAACAAGCCTATTCTTTTACATTATTTTGCAGGGCCCAGATATGACGGTAGAATCCCTGCTGCTTCACCAGTTCCTCATGCTTTCCCCGCTGAACAATACGGCCCCTGTCCATGACAAGGATCAGATCCGCCCCCCGGAAACTGGTGATCCGCTGGGCAATAAGAATCTTGGTACAGGAAAAATCCGTCCTCCGCAACTGGTTCTGAATGTACTGTTCAGTCTCGCTGTCAACACTGGAAGTAGTATCATCCAGAATGAGAAGGGAAGGCTCCACCGCCAAAGCCCGCGCCAGGGCGATACGCTGCCGCTGTCCGCCGGAAAGACCTACTCCCCGTTCCCCTACCAGAGTTTCGTAACCGTCTTCCATTTTCAGGATAAAGCCGTGGGCATCGGACTGCATGGCCCGTCTCCGGATACTCTCCCCGGCAAGGCCGGGATTACCGTAACTGATATTCCCGGTAACCGAATCGGAAAAGAGAAACACTTCCTGCCGGGCAAGTCCTATATGGCGGCGGAGGCTTGAAAGGGTATAGTTCTGAATATCCACCCCGTCCAGAAGCACCTGCCCCGAATCCGGTTCATAAAAACGGGTAAGCATGTTGACAAGGCTTGTCTTCCCCGATCCGGTACTCCCCAGAATACCGATGCTCTGCCCCGGCTCAGCCCGGAAACTTATGTCTTCCAGAATCGGCGTCCCGTCTATCGAAAAATTTACATTCCTGAATTCGATAGCGCCCTGCGGCCTTTCCGTTATCTCCACGGCGCCGCTCTTGTCTACAACCGCAGGCACAGAACTTACAACCTCGATGATCATCGTTGCCGCGGCATGGAAACGCTGCAGGTCTGCCAGAAGAATCCCCAGCATCCGCAGAGGCATTGCAAGAGCCCAGGTAAGGCTCGAAAAACTCATATACTGGCCCGGCGTAAGTTCCCCCCGGATCAGGAAGATCCCGCCAACGAGAAGCATGATGATGAGGAGCACCTGGCTGACCAGTTCCAGAAGCGGCTGATACTGTGCGGCGATATAGGCATTGTCAACACTGGTGTCCCGGTAATCAGCATTCCGTTCTTCAAAATGCTTCTTCTCGTACTCTTCCTGGGCAAAGGCCTTGACCACCCGGTTTCCGTGGATATTTTCGGTCACCGTGGTGGAGAGGGAAGTAAGCTTTTCGCGGAGCAGACGGAAACGGGGCCGGATACGTTTTACAAAGATTGAACTGATCAAAAAGATGAAGGGAGTAACGGTAGCCAGGCTTAGAGCCATCTTCCAGTCTATAAAAAGATAAAAGGCAAAGGTTGCCCCGAAGAGTGTCACCGCATCCACAAACTGATAGCTGATCCAGGCCACCGAATGGCGCAGCATATCAAGATCGCTTGTCATCCGGGTCATGAGGTTTCCGGTGCGGAATTTGTCAAGAAAACGGTAATCCTGAATCTGGATCACCTCGTACATTTTCCGCCTCATGGAAGTAAGGCTGTCGGTACTGGCAAGTTCCATGAGGATCACCATGATGTAACGCAGGGAAAGACGAAACACCTGCATGCAGAACATCGCCGCCAGCAGCTTCAAAAGCGGAGCCGTATTGCGGGGAATGATCACATCATCAATAAGGCGCTGAGAAAGGTAAGGATTAACAACGATAAGGGACGAAGTGATCCCCGCCAGGATGAGCCCGGTGATAAACCGCCACTTCTTCTCCCCCATGTACGTCCATACCCATTTGAAGCGGAACCATAAACCGGACTCCAGATTTTTACGCACGATATTTTAATGATAGCATTTCGCAGAAGGGATTACAATGCGCCGCGTTAAATGTTGAACCTGGAGGCTCTTTCAAAACTTGCCCGGGTTTTGCAAGAAGCTCCTTGTTCCAAGATTTGACATTATGGAACAGACTCTGTTAGCATAACATTATGGAATGGTTACAAACACAGCCGGTGATGCTTCAGGCCCTGCTGGCAACCCTTTTTACCTATGGTGTTACTGCCATGGGAGCATCCACCGTATTTTTCTTCAAGAGTATAAACCGCAAGGTGCTGGACGGCATGCTGGGCTTTGCAGGAGGCATCATGATCGCGGCAAGCTTCTGGTCTCTCCTCTCCCCGAGCCTTGAAATGGCTCAGGCTGCCTCGGAGATTACCGGTATTCCCGGCTGGGTTCCTTCGGCTGTCGGCTTTCTCGCAGGCGGCCTTTTCCTCAGGCTGGTAGACACCTTGCTTCCCCATCTCCACATGGAGCAGGAGCATGCCGAGGGGATCAAGACCACCTGGAGCCGATCCATACTCCTCGTGCTGGCGATCACCCTTCACAACATACCGGAAGGCCTCGCCGTGGGCGTAGGCTTTGGGGCTGCGTCCGCAGGGCTTCCCGGCGCAGGAATTTCAGGCGCCGTCGCGCTGGCTCTGGGTATCGGTCTTCAAAACTTCCCCGAAGGGGCGGCGGTTTCCATCCCCCTGCGCCGGGACGGTATGGGCAGACTGAAAAGTTTCTGGTACGGTCAGGCATCGGGTATCGTGGAGCCTGTCGCCGGGCTTATCGGAGCGGCTCTGGTAATGTCAATGCAGTCGATCCTCCCCTATGCCCTGTCTTTTGCCGCAGGGGCAATGATATTTGTCGTTGCCGAAGAGCTTATCCCCGAAGCCTACCGGGAAGGAAACGATCACATCGCCACAACCGGCCTCATGGCAGGTTTTGCTTTGATGATGGTTTTGGATGTGGCTCTTGGTTAAATGCAAGGCCATAAAATTGAAGCGCCGTAAACACTTGGATTAAGGAGTAATCATTAACACTTCGTGTTAATGTCCGATTTTACATAAGCGGCGAAACGTCCGCTTTTTATAGGAGTGAATCATGAAACTGATTTTTCTGGGACCCCCCGGAGCCGGCAAGGGTACACTGGCGGCAAGGGCAGTGGAGATCCTCACGGTTCCCCACATCAGCACCGGAAACATCTTCCGGGCGGCTATAGCGGCAAAGAGCCCTCTGGGCCTCAAGGTCAAGGAGATTCTCGATTCGGGGAAACTGGTAGACGATGAAACAACCATCGGCCTGGTACGGGAACGCCTTGCCCAGGATGACACACTGGCAGGGTATATCCTCGACGGCTTTCCCCGTACCATTCCCCAGGCGGAGGCTCTGGCAGGTTTTTCCGCGGTGGACAAGGTGCTTAACTTCGACATCCCCGATTCAGGGGTAGTGGAACGGCTCTCGGGCCGGAGAACCTGCAAAAAATGCGGCGTCAACTTTCATATTCTTTTTAACAAACCTAAGCAGGAGGGAATCTGCGATGCATGCGGCGGGGAACTCTACACCAGGGACGACGACAAGGCGGAAGCCATCCGGAAGCGGCTCCAGGTTTACCGGGATCAGACCGCCCCCCTCATCGACTTCTACCGCAAGAAGGGCCTCCTTATCGACGTAGACGCCCGTCCCGGCGTAGATGAGGTTGTGGAGAACTTCAGGAAAAGCCTGGGAGTGTAAAACGAGCTTGTTCCGCAGCTAAGCCGATGCCCCGGCAGAATACCCAGGGCATCGGCGTTTACTTTTTTCAGTACCAAAATTTCCTTAAAACCAGAAAATTTTGAAGAAAAATTCACCTCACAAACATAAGGGAAAATCATATATAGCGGATAAAAACTTCGTGCTTTTCGTGTGGTCCTATGTTATTTTGTCAAGCAGAAACTGCCTCTTCCACAGGGCGAGCGCATATAAAAAGGAGTAAAGGAGGAGGGTGAATCGGTCGATAGGGGCAGATTGGAGGGGACTATGACCACACAACCTATACCACCCTTAA
>JAIRXN010000013.1 GCA_031268245.1 Treponema sp.
GCCTTCAATATTGCCGCGGCTGTCATGATATTGTCAAAAGTACCGCCCGCACAACCTGCGATTATACCCTGATCGGTACGAAAACGGCCCTTTCCCTCGATTTTTTGCCTGAGCTTGAGGGGCGTTTTGGAATTTACCAGCGTTTCCAGGGCTTCTTTTTCAACTTTATCCAGAATATCCTCCGTATTTGCAAGGAATTCATCGATTTCGTAGACATTACTGGGGTGGAAAGGCAGGGCGATCATCGGTTTAATCGT
This sequence comes from Treponema sp., assembly GCA_031268245.1. GTDB lineage: Bacteria > Spirochaetota > Spirochaetia > Treponematales > Breznakiellaceae > JAIRNJ01. The sequence continues at coordinate 258 of JAIRXN010000013.1, forward strand.
GGAAAGGTCGATTTTTATGAGGCCGTCGTACCGGACCAGGGGGCCGGGAGTAAGTTTTTCATAGTCGTCGGGCCTGCCATGGAGGCTTAAAAAATCTTTCACCCTTTCATCGGTTTCCCAGACGGAGGACCAGCAGGCGGTTTCGGTGGTCATTACATCGATACCTGCCCTGAAATCCATGGGCAGATCCTTTATGCCGGGCCCTACAAACTCAAGAACGGCATTTTTGACAAAACCGTCCTTGAAAACCGCCCCAATCAGGGCGAGGGCAATGTCCTGGGGCCCCACTCCGTGCCGGGGTTTCCCGGAAAGATACACCGCGATGACCCTGGGATAAGAGGTATCGTAACTCTGCTCCAGGAGCTGCTTGACAAGTTCGCCGCCGCCCTCCCCTACTCCCATGGCGCCCAGGGCCCCGTAACGGGTATGGCTGTCGCTTCCCAGGATCATCTTGCCGCAGCCGGCCCGCTCTTCCCGTATGTAGGAATGGATCACCGCCAGGTGGGGAGGCACATAGACGCCGCCGTACTTTTTTGCCGCAGAAAGCCCGAAGACATGATCGTCCTCGTTGATCGTTCCGCCAACGGCGCAGAGTGAATTGTGGCAGTTGGTCAGCACATAGGGAACGGGAAACTTTTCCAGCCCGGAAACCTTTGCGGTCTGGATGATATTGACAAAGGTGATGTCGTGGGAGACCAGGGAATCGAATTTGAGGGCCGGTTTTTTGAAAACATCCCCCCCGCACTGATGGGCGGCCATGATTCTGTAGGCCATACTGCCTTTTCGGCCTTCGTCTTCACTCTCCGGCCTCTCTTTTCCGGGCAGGGAATCAACAAATTCGCTGTTATTTACATAGTAAACACCGTGCTTTATTACATCTATCATAGTCTACCCCTCTAAAAAAAGGATGAAAAACTCCCTTGGGCATGTTCCTGAATTATGATCCCTACCGGATTCCGGAACAGCCCCTTATTAAAAACCATCCAATGTGGCATTATATAGAGTCTGTCTATAATAAGGGAATCGTGCCTGATATATCAAGTCTGAACGAAATAACCATCATTCTCCGCCTGGTTCTGGGTTTTTTGGCCGGGGCAATCATCGGCTTTGAGAGATCCGGCAGGCGGCAGGTGGCGGGACTGCGGACTCACATCCTTATATGCCTTGGCTCTACACTCCTCATGATGCTTTCAATCCGGCTGCCCCAGTTTTATTCCGGGGGAAACCGGGGCGATGTGGGGCGCATAGCCGCACAGGTAGTGTCGGGGATAGGCTTTCTGGGAGCCGGGGCAATTATCCGGCTGGGAAACAATGTACGGGGGCTTACCACCGCAGCCTCGCTCTGGCTCATTGCCGCGGTGGGACTTGCAATAGGAGCCGGAATGTATCTGGCCGCAGGAACAGTGGAAATACTCAGCCTCTTTGCCTTGATCGTCCTGGACAGGGTGGAAAAACGGTTCTTCCCCGCGGTACGGAACAAGGTGCTGGAACTCCATTACAAGATCGGGAATCCCGATACCAACGAGGCAATAAAGATTCTTGCGAATTTCGGCATCCGCAGCCAGTCGGTGGATGTCAACGAAGATCTGGGTAAAGGCAAAGGCAAAAGTTCCCGCCTCCGCATCCTGGCGGCGATTCCCGAACATACGGATATTTCCAAACTTGTAAAGGCGCTTAAATCCGCAGGGGAAGTAGATCGCATCGACATAAAAGAAAAGTACTGAAGAAGAAGGGGGTTATTGAACAACTTTATTTGGCTTTTTCTTTGGCGTTCTTGCGGAAAAATTTTTTCATCTTGGTAAAGGTTTCTTCGGAGAGCATGTGTTCCATTTTGCAGGCATCTTTCTCGGCTGTTTCGGGATTCACCCCAAGGGTATCCCGGAGGAAACTTGTGAGAAAATCGTGCCGTTCCCGAATCTCTGCCGCCTGAACAGCCCCCTTGGCCGTAAGTCTCACTCCCCGGTAGCGCTGGTGTTCCAGGCAGCCCTGTCCTTCCAAAACCTTGAGGGCGCTCAGCACCGAAGGCTTTGACACCTTGAGTCTTCCGGCAATATCCGTTACCCGGACTTCCCCTTCATCGGAGAGAAAACTCACCATTTCAAGGTAATCTTCAAGAGATTGTGTCATTCTCTTACTATAGTAAGATATGGAGCCCTTGTCAAACCGGATCGGAAAGACGCCCCAAGAGCGGCCGCCATTTACAAGAACGCGGAAAGTTTCAGAAAAGGCATTCTTCCGCTCAGTCCCCCGCGGCTTCCGCAAGGCGCCGGCGGAGCAGGGCAAAGTAGTTCTGCGCGGCCTCGGGGCTGTCCACAACCTTCTCCTCCTCGTGCTCCGTGATGAGATCGCCGGGAATTTCGGCGATGAAGGGCGAAGGAACACAGTCAACGACATCCCGGAGCCTGCGCCGGCGGCGGCAGCTTGATATGAAGAGCTTGTCCCGCGCCCTGGTAATGGCAACGTAGAAGAGCCTCCGTTCCTCTTCCAGGGGATTCGCTTCCCCGTTTTCTTCTCCGCCTTCATAAGGGGAATGATCCCCCGCTTTCTCATTTTCGGCAGGAATCCCGAGGCTCCGCTCATGGGGAATGATCCCCTGCTCCGCTCCGGCAATGAAAACAACAGGGAACTCAAGGCCCTTGGCCGCGTGGATGGTCATGAGGTTTACCTTGCCCGAATTTTCGATTTCACCGTCGTCTCTGGTGATAAGGCTTATACGGTTAAGGTAGGCATAGAGACCGGGATCAAGGTTATCCGGATCCTGTTCCCAGCGTTCGATAAGCTGAATAAGGTATTCGAGGTTGGTATATTTCCAGCGGGCCGCCTTTTCATTCTTGCTGTACTCGCTCAGGAGATGGCCCCAGTAATTGATCTTGTCAATGAGGGAGCGAACCTTCTTTGAGAGAGTCCATTTTTCATGTAAGGGGCTGCGGCGGCCAAGAATCTCGTCACGGTAGAATTCAATAAGACTCACAAAGTCCCCAATATCATGTTTGCCGCTTTCCGCACTCCGTTCAGGCATCTGTTCACCCTGAAAAAGATCCTGTCCTTCCCCGGCATTCACCGCATGACGGACACGAACCATCGCATCCCATATACTCGAATGGTTTTTCTTTGCCAGAGCGGAAATCCGTTCTACGCTTGCTTTGCCTATGCCCCTGCGGGGAGTGTTGATGATCCGCAGAAGGTTCACATCGTCATCGGGGTTTGCTATGACCCGCAGATAGGAGAGAATATCCTTTATCTCCTTCCACTGAAAAAAACTTGTACCGCCTGAAACCTTGTAGGGAATATCGTCGGCAAGAAAGGCTTCTTCAATGGTTCTCATGAGGGAATTGGTGCGCAGAAGTACTCCGAAGTCGCTGTAACGGAGATTATCCTGCAGCTTCAATGTGCGAATCTCCCGGGCAATGATACTTGCCTCTTCGGTTTCATTCTCCGGCATCATGAGTTCTATTGTTTTTCCCCCGTCGTTTCCCGACCAGAGCTTTTTTTCCTTGCGGTTGGTATTGTTGGCAATGACGCCGTTTGCCGCCTCAAGGATCGTGGTGGTGGAGCGGTAGTTCTGCTCCAGCTTTATCTCCAGAGCGCCGGGAAAGTCCTTTTCAAAATTCGTAATGTTTTCATAGCTGGCGCCCCGCCAGGAATATATGGACTGATCATCATCTCCGACAACACAGATATTGTTATCCGCAAGAAGCTTCATCATGCGGTACTGGGTTCCGCTGGTGTCCTGAAATTCATCAACCATGATGTAACGGTAACGCTGACGGTACTTCTGCAGTATCTCTCCATGTTCTTCAAAGAGCATTATGGGAGTGACAATAAGATCGTCAAAGTCGAGGGCATTGTAAATTTTCAAACTGTCCTCATATTCACGGTACACAGGCTCCCAGACGGAATCCGCCGCAGGAACAGTACCGCTTTTATTGCTCCACCGGAGACGGCCTTCCTTGATGTTTGAGAAGATCTGGGAAAGTTTATAAAGGTCAACGCCTTCCGGGGAAATTTTGCAGTCGCGCAGAGAGTCTTTGATCAACTGTATCTTGTCCGATTCGTCGTAGATCGAAAAATTTTTCCGGTAACCGAGAATCTCAATCTCTTCCCGGAGTATCTTGAGGCCGAAGGCATGAAAAGTATTTACCGTAAGCTGGGTAAGGCGGCGGCCCGTCAGTTCCTTTATCCTGCTTTCCATCTCCCTGGCCGCCTTGTTGGTAAAGGTAAGGGCAAGAATTGATGATTGGGGAATGCCTTTTTCCAGCATATAGGCGATACGGAAGGTTATTACTCTGGTTTTCCCCGAACCTGCCCCGGCGATGATCAATACCGGCCCTTCAATCGCCCTGACCGCCTCGATCTGGGGGCCGTTAAGCTCCGTTTCTATATCCAATTTTGACATTACAGGATACTACCAAAAACAGGCCGGAGAGAAAAGAGGAAAAAAGAGTGTCAAGTCAAAATTTATTCGCCCTTTTCGCCCGGGTCTTGGTAAAGGCTCAAATAAAAGATATTATACAAAAT
>JAIRXN010000070.1 GCA_031268245.1 Treponema sp.
CTCAAGGTGTCCAGTATCAAGGGTATGATCGGGCACTGTGTCGCGGGCGCGGGCGGGCTAGAGGCGGTTGCCTGTATTTTGGCGATGAACGAGGGCTTTTTCCCGCCGACGATCAACTACGAGAATCCCGACCCTGAGTGCGATCTCGATTATGTGCCGAACAAAGCGGTTGACGGGACGATAAACGCGGCATTGTCGGCGAATCTGGGATTTGGCGGCCACAACGGGGTCGTCGCGTTTAAGCGGTATTAGGGGTATATGGTTTTAGACGAACCACGAAATATTAACCACACTAACAGCACGAACGGCAACGAACCTGTGTTTGCGGGGGCTTGGCAGTGGGGAGAGCGGGGGGAATTGAACCACGAAGTAGGGGGTGAATGCGCTGGCGGGATTGGCGGTGAACAAGGGGGATACGGCCTGTTACATGAAGGTCGAAAACCATGTACTAGGGAGATACTTTAGGGAAGGATGTTCTCCGCCGCAGAATGGCGGGAAATGAAAACGTACCGATAGTTAAGGAGTTTTGAAAATGGAATTAGACTATACTTATTTTGAAGCTGAAGAAGGTGGTTATGTAGGGTATTTCAACGATTTTCCGCAACATGTTACCCAAGGGGAGACCATAGAAGAATTAGAAGAAATGTTGATGGATGTATACGAATGTATGGAATTGTCCAAATACCGTAAGAATAAATTGGTAGTGGCGTAATGAAGAGAACCGAATTATTACAAAGATTAGCCTCAATGGGCGTTCTCTTCGTGCGGCACGGAAAAAAACATGATGTCTATATTCAGCCGCGAACCAGCATAAAAACAACCGTTCCAAGACATGATGTGATAAAGAGGTTTACCGCTGAAAATATCATCAAAGTTCTTTCCTGAACGGCGGGCGCATGAGTGCGCTGGGTTCGCGGCGTTGGTAAGGGGACGGCATTGATGAACGGGCGGCTAACCCTATTGCCCATAATGGGAGCGGCATTGGAAAACAATAATCGTATCACCTTCAAGGCGGTATACTATTCGGTTGGCTTCGTCTATGCGGCGGCTCCACCAACCGGACATGTTCCCGCTGAGGGCTTCCGGTTTGCCCAGCCCCTCGTAAGCGTTGCGGCATATATCCCTCAATAGTTGGTTGATTTTCTTGAGTGTCTTTTTGTCCTGTCCCTGCCAATACATATAATCCTCCCACGCTTCAGGAAGAAAAGACAAACTACTCATCCGCCATCGCCTCGAGCTCCGGTAACGTCTTTTTTACCGGCTTGCTCCTGCCGGAAGTATAGTTATCAAGGGTCTCTTGAAGCCGCTTTTGGTTTTCGGCGGAGAAAAAAGGTTCCCGCACCCGCAGTTCAAAAGGGATGCCGCCGTACCGTACCACCTGCCGGTAAAACATGATGGTTGCGGCGGATATGCTCAAGCCCAGCTCCGAAAATATGCTCTCCGCATTTTTCTTTAAGGTATCCTCTATGCGTATATTGATATTTGCCACAGGTCTCTCTCCTGTTTTACATTGTGGCTCCAGGTACTGCGTTTGTCAACACAATGATTTACAAACGAAGATACCCAGGAAATTAACCACGCCGACGTTTTTTGTAAAAAATTTCCAGCGGGCTGATTAAGCTAAAAGACAGGCGGATTCACTCCAACGCGGTTTTTAGCTTTTCCTGCAATGCGTCGTATTCCAGGTTTTCAAGATCCCTGCGGAAGGAGATGACCAGTTCTCCCCCGGATGCGTAGTCGTACTGTTCCATTTTTTTGAGCAGATTTTCCATCGCGTCAGTATCGTAGATTTTTGCCGCTTCCAGAAGATCTGCAATAAGTTCCCTGCCGGGCGCCGGTTTTTTCTCTTTTTCCCCGGTCTCTTGCGTTTTCTTCATGAGGGGCCACAACTGCGAGATGAGATCCTCCGCTTCGGCAAGAAGATTGTCATTTTCTGCCCTGACTTTTTCAAGATCCCCCGCCTTGGCGGCTTTTTCCAGTTCTTCCGCCATTTTTCCCACCTTATTGGCAAGGATGCCGTAGCTGGAACCCTTCAGGCCGTGGACACTTATGGCATAGTCCGGCAAGGTTTCTTCGCTGAGGGAACCGGAGTTGCCGGGATAGCGCAGCTTTTCCAGAAGTTCGGGCGTATGGAGAACATAGACGCGGAGAACTTCCATAAAAGTTTCAGGGTCTCCGTAACGTTTTATGCCTGCCGCAATATCAATGATCCTGCTGTCCAGTTTCCCAAAGTTCTCAAGTATCGCAGAATCTGTTTCAATGCCGCCATTCTTTTCGCCTGCATCCCCCAACTCCTGTAATTCCTTCTCCTTTTCCGGGTTTCTCACAAAACGGTTCAGTATTTCATCAAGTTTTATCAAATTTATCGGCTTTGATATAAACCCGTTAAAGCCTTTGGAGAGGAACATCTCCTCGTTTCCCGTAAGGGCATTTGCGGTAAGGGCGATAATGGGTACAGTTTGTGCATATTCGCTGCCTATTTCGTCGCGGATTATTCTTGCCGCTTCCAGACCGTCGATTTCGGGCATCATGTGATCCATGAAAACCGCATCGTATTTGGGCTGATCCCCCGCCTCTACCGCCATCATCTTGTCTATCGCTTCCTGGCCGCCTGACGCGGTATCTATGTTGATGCCGTAAGGTCTCAGCAGCCCCCTGGCGACAGCCAGATTGGTCATTACATCGTCTACTACCAGAATCCTTGCGTAGGGCATGGGGGCGCGGGTAATGGTCTTTCCCTTGCTGCGGTCTTCCTCTACAAAACGCAGGGCGTGGAGATTTTCCGCCCCTTCTTTTCCTATGATTTCACTTCCTATACTCCCCTGTATTATTTCTACGGTAAATTTGCTGCCCGAACCGTACACGCTCTCTACGTTTATTGAGCCGCCCATGAGTTTTACGAGACCCTGGGTGATGGAAAGCCCAAGCCCTGTTCCTTCAATCAACCGGTTTCGTTTGACATCAAGCTGGCTGTACTCCACAAAGAGCCTGCCCAGATCTTCTTTTTTAATCCCTATGCCTGTGTCCTGCACTATAAATATGAATTTGACCGAATCCTCCCCAAGCCTGTAGCTCCAGGCTTCCAGTTTTACGGTTCCCTTCCTGGTATATTTGAACGCATTGGAGAGCAGGTTATTGAGAATCTGGCGCACCCGCATTTCGTCTCCCAGAATCCGTGCAGGAAGATTCGGGGAAACCCTGAGTGTAAAGGAAACGGGTTTTGATTCGATGCGGATGAGATTCTGGCTTACTACGTCGGACAGAAGGCTCTGAATATTGTATTCATCCGGCCTAAGCTCAAAGCGGCCCGATTCAATCTTGGAGATGTCGAGGATCTCGTTGATAATTCCCAGAAGCACCGAACCTGAATTATAGATCTTTTCAAGATTGCCCAGGGTTTCCCGGGCGCCTTCGTCGTCGACGGGTTTCTCTTCGGCAGACAGGTTTGAGACCTTTGTCAGTTCCACTTCGGAAAGCCCTATGATCGCATTAAGGGGGGTGCGGATCTCGTGACTCATCTTGGCAAGGAATTCAGTTTTTGCCCGGGAGGCCGATTCGGCGCGCATGGTCTGCGCTTCCATCTCCGCCGTCCGTCTGTGTACCTCATGTTCCAGATGTATATTCGTCATGCTCAGGGTATTCCTGGCGACGTTCATTTCATTGTATAGATCTCCAAACTGCCGGGCCAGTATCAGCGCCGACCCGATGGTGAAGATGGGGAAACTGTAGCGTATTGTATGGAGCCCCCAATGAAGGAACCATGAATCAAAGAGATCGAAAATACCGGAGACGACAAGCAGCATAATTCCTATCGTCAGGTTTCCGATGTGGGTATTGACCATCAGGTAAGAGAACCTTCTTGGAAGGGAATTGTTTCTCCCTCTTTCGGTACGGACGATTTTCCAGTGTTTGTATCCGTTGACAAAAAAGAAATAGCCTATGTCAAAAATAAGGATATAGAAAATAATGAACAGTATCATTAATTGATCGAGCAGAAGAGTGTCTTCCGAAAACTGCGGAGAGAAAATGAGGCCGGAAAAACCCGTAAGGGCGGCAAGGGCGCCGAGAATATGGACAACGATTGTAGTTTTTTTCCGGATGATAAAATCAAAAAAAGCGGTTAAAAACAATCCGCTCAGGGAAAGCAGAAAATATTCAATCCTGGAGAGAAAATCCGTGTTTGGAAACAGTTGGTAGATAGTATTTGTGCGCAGAATAAAGAAAAAGCCTATACCGCCGGAAAAGAGACTATAGTAGAGATTGTGCAGGTCTTTCCGGCGCATCATGTAGAGCATGAAGTGGTAGATACCCACAAAAATATAGATGCCGTATAAAAAGATGAAGAAAGACTCATTGTGTTCACGTTCTATTTGGGCATAGTCGTCGATATAGTAGTTGGCGGAATAATAGAACCCTGTGTTTTCATAGGTTGGATCGCCCGATATTCTGAAGGCCAGTATATTGGTTCCCGGCCGGAAGAGGCCGGACTGAACCGGGAAACGGGGATGGCGCCATGCCCGGTGGTTTTTTAGTATGCCGTCTTTGACCGGGTACATCTCCGACTTGACCAGTGTTCCGTTGAGGTAGACTTCCCAGTTATCACCGATGCTGTCCAGATATATTCCCGGAATCACGGCCTCTTCCCCGTTGATCCGGTCTATCTGGCTTTTTTCCATCTGGAAACCGGTTACGAAGGTATACTCCTGCGCCTTTCCGTTGCGGGGGTCTAAGAAGAAGCGTTTTGGAATATTGAAGAAGGGGAAGTCCTTTATTTTCATGGTCGTACCGGAACCGGCTTCGGAGGCAAGATGCCATTCCGGGGAGGAGGGGAGAGGCAGACGGGTTATCTCCTCCCGGGAAAAACCTTCCCTGACATACCATGCGTTTTCCCTGAGATTTGTATAGAGGGAGGTCTTTGCGCGGCTATCGGCTGCCCTCGAATAGACAAAAAAGCACAAAGACAGAGAGATGATCAAAATAAGAGTAATCGTCGTCATGATGACGGTTTTTTTACGGCTCTGCATATTACTGATAGTATACCCCGGTTTTCACATCAATGTGATATTTTTCAATAGAGCCGTTCAAAAATTTCAGTTTTTGGAACAGGCTCATTTTTCTTGTCCCGTGCCCTTTAGCCTCGAAGAGAGGATCTCCGCCGCCCCCTCCAGTGCCTTTGCAAGGGGCAGGGTTTCCACTCCTGCAAGAGTGAAATGTTCGTTTTGCAGCGGGAGCAGAATCCGTTCCGCCGGGGAGGAGAGGATCGCTTCGGCCATGGCGGCGCTGATCTCCCCCATCATGCTGTTGGCTATGACGATTCCCACAGGCCCCAGAATGAAGTCCGCATTACGGGCCGAAAGGCGGATTGCGTTTTCTCCGCTGGCGCCCCGCTTTGCCCCTGCCTTGATCATCCTTTCGGTGGCAACCCCGTTGGTTCCCAGGGCGATGATTTCAATATCCTTCCGGATGAGGCCCTTTATCCGGCTGATGATCTGGACTCCGATGCCGCCGCCCATTCCGTCGATTACCGCTATGGTTTCCATATCTTTACCCCTGTCGCACGATTCGTTGACAAAATATGAGCATTATAGTATAAAAAGGCGGCGGTATGAAGCCGCTTTTGCTTCAAGGGATGAACCCTCGGGAACTATATCTATAATAGAGATGGGGGGTTTATGTCTATATTGCCGGAAAAATATCAACATCTGCTGGAGATCATCCGAAAGCCGGGGAGCGCCGCGGTAGCTTTTTCCGGGGGAGTTGACAGTTCTTTTCTCTGCGCCGCCGCCTTTGAAGCCCTGGGGAAGAGGGCAATCGCAGTTACCATTGTGTCTCCCATGCTGCCCCGCAGCGAAATTGACTGTGCCCGGGAAGTCGCCCGCCTTATAGGTATTGAGCATATAACCGTAGAAGAATATGGCGTTGACGATGAGGTGGCGGCAAACCCAAAGGATCGCTGTTACTACTGCAAAAAAATTGAATTCTCACATATCCTCAGGGCGGCAAGGGAACGGGGCATTGCCGTCGTGCTGGACGGTTCCAATACCGACGACACGGGAGACTACCGTCCGGGGCTCAAGGCTTTGGAGGAACTCAGCATTGTAAGTCCCCTGAGGGAAGCGGGGATGAATAAGCAGGATATACGGGAACTTTCCCGGCGGAAGGGCCTGCCTACTTGGAACAAACCCGCCTTTGCCTGTCTTGCATCCCGCATTCCCTATGGTGAAACGATAGACCGGGAAAAGCTGAGAAGGATTGAAAACGCGGAGGAGGCGCTCCGCCGGGCAGGGTTCCTGCAATTCCGTGTGCGTTCCCACGGCGACATTGCCCGTATCGAAGTGGCGCCGGAAGAGAGGCGTCGTTTTTTTGATGAAAAAACCCTTGACGGCATTTCTGCGGAGATTAAGGCCGCGGGTTTTCTCTATGCCGCCTTTGAGCTCGAAGGTTACAAAATGGGAAGCCTCAACAGGGTAATAAGAACTTAATGGGGAATGGACAAGCCCTTCAGTACAGAGTAAGGATTTGAAAAATGAAAACATTGCATTTTGACTGTTTTGCTGGGATCTCAGGCGATATGTGTTTGGGCGCCCTTGTTGATCTCGGTGCGGATCGGGAAGCCCTGACGGCGGAACTGCGGAAATTGGGCCTGGAAGGCTGGAAGCTCAGGTTTGAAAACGATCGGCGTAACGGCATCACCGGCCTCCATGCGGTGGTGGATATTGAAGGCAGCGCCGATCATATAGCCTGCGATGACGAACACGAACATCACCATGAACACGAACATCACCATGAACACGAACATCATCATGAGAGCGAACATCACCATGAGAACGAACATCACCATGAGAACGAACATCACCATGAACACGAGCATGCGCACAATACCTGGAAGGAGATCCGCGGTATCATTGAAAGATCAAGCGTCGGCGAAGGGGCAAAGAAACGGGCAATAGCGATATTTACCGCAATTGCCGAAGCCGAGGCGAAGGTTCACGGGAGCACGGCGGACGAGGTTGCCTTCCACGAAGTGGGCGCTCTGGATTCCATCATTGATATTGTGGGAACAGCCATTGCGCTTGATATGCTGAAGCCTGACCGTATCACCTGCGGGCCGGTGGAACTGGGAGGCGGAACGGTAAGATGCGCCCACGGCGAACTGCCTGTGCCGGCTCCGGCCACGCTGATTCTGGTTGAAGGCATGCCGGTAAAGACCGGGGGCTTCAACAAGGAGATGACCACTCCCACAGGGGCAGGGATCCTGGCGGCTTCTGTCGACGAGTTTACGAGCGGAGCGGACGGCGTCTTTAAGATCCTTAAAACCGGATACGGTACCGGGACACGCAGGATGGAGAAGCCAAACCTCCTGCGCATAAGCCTCCGGGAAACGGAAAAAAGCAGTAATTCTGCCGCCGGGCTCTGGGATACGGAGACCCTCACCCTCATGGAAGCCAACATTGATGACATGAACGCCGAGGAATTCGGTTTCCTTATGGAACGACTCTTTGAGTCCGGGGCGCTGGATGTCACTTTCAGCCCCTGTACCATGAAGAAGTCCCGGCCTGGAACCCTGGTTTCCGTTCTCGCCCCTCCCGTAAAACTGGAAGATCTGAGGCTTTGTTTTTTTAGGCACTCGCGCAGCATCGGTTTCCGGGAAACGGAAGTTACACGTCTCTGTCTTGAAAGGGGCATGGAAACCCTGAGCGGTTCCTTTGGCGAGGCAAAGCGTAAAACCGCCCGCCTTGGAGGAAAGGCTCTCCGCTCAAAGATTGAATATGAGGACAGGGCCCGCATAGCCAGGGAAAAGGGAATCTCCCTTGCGGAGGCCGAGGCGCTTATCGGAGGGATGCCGTAATATGGATACGGATTTTGCGATAATCGACAGTAACCGTGCGGAACGTACCGGTTACCCCGAGGCTGTGTACTGTGCGGGGAAAACCCCGGACCAGGCGGAGGCCGTCATGATCCGCATGAGGGAGGAAGGCATCCCGGTGCTGGGTACCAAGGCGCAGAAGGAACTGGGCGAAAGAATTACACGCCGTTTTCCGGAGGCCCTTTACGACGAACTATCCGGAATCATCACCATAGGCAGCGTCCGGGGGAATGGGGAAGCCGCGGGACTCGTGGCGGTGGCATGCGCGGGAACATCGGATCTGCCTGTTGCCGTGGAGGCGGCAAAGACAGCGGAGTTTTTGGGGAGCAGGGTGGAACTGATCGCCGATGTTGGTGTGGCGGGGATTCACCGGCTCTTTAAGCGCCTGGAGGCTCTCAGGAAAGCCAACGTGGTAATTGCCGTTGCCGGCATGGAAGGCGCCCTGGCAGGGGTTATCGCGGGACTTGTTTCCGTGCCGGTAATCGCCCTGCCCACAAGCGTCGGCTACGGCGCATCCTTCGGGGGACTTTCAGCGCTGCTGGGTATGCTCACTTCCTGTGCTCCGGGCATATCGGTGGTGAACATCGATAACGGCTTCGGCGCCGGCTATCAGGCAAACCTGATCAACAAACTTGCCGCCGGAAGCCGCCTGCAATGAATTGCTAGAATGACGCCGTGTCGGGATCCTGGGACAGGCCGATGACGCCCTTGAGACCGGCAATGAGGCGGACATCCTCGTCTGATAATTCAAAATCAGTTAAAGACTTCATTTTCTCTCCTATAAAAAATTGTATTGTCACGAGCCTATTCCGAAATTTGACATTTTAGACAAACTCATGTAATATGATAAAAGTTCACGTTAACATTAAGTCAATGGGGGGAATCATGTCCTATTCAATCAAGGAGGTTTCGGAGAAGACTTCTCTGGCTCCTCATGTGCTGCGCTACTACGAGAGTGAAGGTCTGCTCCCGGTGATAGGCCGGAGCCGCAGCGGAATCCGCCGTTATTCGGACGGCGATCTTGAATGGCTCGGCCTTGTCTGCTGCCTCAAGAATACCGGCATGCCCATCAAACAGATAAAGAATTTTGTGGAACTCAGCGTCAAGGGAGAAGGCACCCTGAAACAGCGTGTGGAACTTCTGCGCAGGCACAAGAAAACTGTTGAGGCCCGGATGGAAGAAACCCGGAAACATCTTGAAAAGGTTATCTGTAAAATAGAGCACTTCAACAGGCAGTATGAAGAATTCCTGAAGAAAGGCAAAAAAACTTGACATAAAGGCGCTTCTTTTATATTCTGACTCAAAGGGCGGACGGGAACTGCAAATTCCGGACAGCCTCTTCCTGGGTTGTCATGAAGACCCCGCAAGCCATGAAGGCAAAATCCTGACAAATTAAGGAGACTCTTATGCACATGGCAGATGCTTTGCTATCGCCTGCGGTTGGAGTGGGAATGCTTGCCCTCAGCGCAGCCGCAATCGGTCTATCGGTAAAGAAAATTTCAGGCGGCAGCCTATCCCCGGCGGAAACTTCCCCCGATGACAAAAAGATCCCGATGATGGGAGTCATGGGGGCCTTTGTCTTTGCCGCTCAGATGATCAACTTTAGTATTCCCGGTACGGGATCTTCCGGTCATATCGGCGGAGGAATTCTCCTGGCAGCCCTTCTGGGGCCTTTTCCGGCCCTCATCACACTCGCTTCCGTACTGCTTATCCAGTGCCTCTTCTTTGCCGACGGAGGACTGTTGGCCTGGGGCTGCAATGTCTTCAACATGGGCGTCATTCCCTGTCTTGCCGTATATCCCCTGATCTACAGACCCCTTGTCCGCAGCGGACTCAAGCGGAAACGGATCGTCTTGGCCTCCATCGCCTCTGTAGTCGCGGGGCTCCAGGCGGGAGCTTTCTGCGTGGTGCTGGAGACACTTTTTTCCGGCATTACCGAAATTCCTTTCGGCGCCTTTGTGCTTCTGATGCAGCCGATACAGCTTGCCATAGGGCTTGTGGAAGGTATCGTTACCGCGGCAGTACTTTGCTATGTCTACGGAGCAAGACCTGAAATTCTTGAAGGGGGGCCCGGACTCGCTTCCGCGGCGGCAAAGACGGTGCGAAAACGGTCTCCCTGGAAGCTGCCGATCAT
>JAIRXN010000110.1 GCA_031268245.1 Treponema sp.
CGCTTGTCAATGCACAGATAAAACGGGGCCAAAAGTGGGACAAGATCCATGCGGTGGTAAGTATTATCATCAGTGAGCATGCCCTTACGGACGAGGAAGAGTACCTCAATTATTACGAACTGAACAATGTAAAAAGCGGAAAAGTGTTTACAGATCTTCTGAATCTGGTTATAATCAATCTTGATAAAGTGCCTGGAGAGGATGATGGAAGGGCGGTGTGGCCCTGGCTCAAGTTTATGAAAAGCAGGGGCGGAGAGAACCTGGAACATCTGGGAAGGAGAAATGAGGAGTTAGATATGGCGATATCAATGTTAAACGTGTTAAAACTGCCGGGGTATTTACATGAGATGGCGGAATACCGGGAGATACGGCGCCGTGATGAAGCGGCGAGGGAGTCATATTTAATCAGAACAAGCCGTGAGAAAGGGCTTGAGGAAGGCCGTGAGGAAACCGTCCGCAAAATGAAGCTCAAAGGCTATCCCCTGGACGAGATCGCCGATATTACAGGTTTCTCCCCGGATCAAATCGCCCGGTTATAGTATGTAAACGCACATGGGATGTTACCTTGTATCCTTCTTCTTGTTTATTCAGGATATAAAAGGTACAATAACGAAATGAAAGCACTATTTTCTTACACACGCGCAAACGTACATGCGTATGCACCGATTGCGGCGGTTTTTTTATTGATTTTGCCGGTTTTAAGCGCCTGTTATACGATTCCGGACAGCAAGAAGTACCCCAATATGGTGGCCAATGTAGATCCTATCCCTACCGGTACCATTCGGGTGCAAATTGATAAGCCGTTCATGAACGGGCTCCAGACACGGGATATTGAAACCGTATTTGAACCCCGGGAGAATGCCGTTTACCTTCAGTTTACCTATCAAACGGTGTTCTACCGCCAGTATTGGTCTCAGGATGCCAGGGCCGCCTTTGCGGAAGCGGTAAAAAACTACAAGCAGGACTTTAATGACCGGGCGCTGGCCAAGCGGGGGAAGCAGCGGGCTTACGGCAAGGTAAGGGGGAAGGCGGTATTTTCTTCCCTTCAAGTGTCCATCAGCGAGCGTTATACTTCAGAGCCGCAGATCGATCTGGGCTATGTTTTCAAGCGGGATAGTCCCTATTTCCAGGTGCTCATGCTCAAGGCCAATGCGGATGTTTCGACCAGGGACAAGGCCACTCTTTCCTCTCTTCGTATCCCTTTGTATCTTACCATTGCCCAGGCGGAGGAGCTTGCCGGCATATTTGACCAAGGTCAGCTTATGGGGCTTCTCGGCGAGAGGGGGGACGACGGCATGTATCAGGTTGAGCGGGACGAGTACCAGGCCAGGGAAGCAGCCGGTTCAAAGGGTGGTTTTTCCGCATGGTTCGATAATCTTAAGGATTCCGCGGCCGGTACGGTGGACAGTTTACGGGGCGGCAGTTCCGGCCCCGCGGAGGGAGACAGTTATAACACGCCTGCTCCCGCGGCTTCCGGGCCGCCTCCGGAACCTGTACGGGATAGTGTTCCGGAAACTCCGGCCGAACCGCAGCAGGATGTTCAGGAGTTTTCCCCATCCGAGCCCCCTGTGGCGGAGGAAAGTATCGAGTAACGGGGTAGTTTCCTACACGCCGTTTTTGTGCTATACTTATCCTAATGAGTGATGCTGTAGCAACAAAACCTGTTTTTGCCGTAGATCAGCGAGTCGTGTATCCCAGCCAGGGTGTCGGAAGGATTACCGCTATCGACGAACGGGACTTCAAGAGCGAAAAGGTTCTCTATTACGTTATTTATATCGAAGTTACGGATATGACCATCATGGTTCCGGTGAATAACGCCGAAGGCTTGGGTATCCGTCCGATTGTTGACAGTGATATGGCCCAGGAGGCTCTGGATCTTATCGGGCAGGATTATGACCCGATCCCTTCGGACTGGAAGCTTCGCTATCAGATGAATCTGGATCTCTTGAAGAAGGGGAGTGTAAAGGACATTGCATCCATTGTCCGTTCCCTTTACCACCGGAGCAAGGTCAAAGAATTGCCGATTCTGGAACGGAAGCTCTACGATTCCGCGCTTAAGCTTTTAGAGGACGAGGTGTCTTTTTCTCTCCATAAAACACGGGAAGAGGTGGAAAATTTGATCTTTACCCGTCTGGAGTCAAAATAACGCCGAAAGGCCGCTTTGCCGCGGTTGTCTGTGCCGCCGGGCATTCGCTCAGAATGGGGGGCCGGAAAAAGGAGTATCTCCTTCTGCCCGGCAGCCGGCAAACGGTTCTTGGCGCATCGGTAGCCGCCTTTGCCGGCCTTCCGGACTTTAGCCTTATCGCAATTACCGTTCCTCTCTCTCCTGATATGGGGGAAATGGCGGCCCGTGAGGCGCTTCCCAAAGAATTATTTTCCGCAGGCAAGCCTCTTCTTGCCTTTGTACCGGGAGGGAAAAACCGGCGCGCCTCGGTCTACCATGCCCTGAATCTTTTGGCCGCTTATCCGGTGGAATATGTGCTTATTCATGACGGCGCCCGGCCCTGGGTAAGCGCTTCCCTTATCAGAAGTGTTATGGAGGCCGTTCCTGTCCATGGGGCGGCCCTTCCGGTTCTTCCCCTGACCGATACCCCTAAAGAGCTTGATGGAAAGGGTTTTGTAAAAAGGCATCTGCTGCGTTCTCTGACCGGGGTTGCTCAAACTCCCCAGGGTTTCCGTTTCCCTGACATACTCGAAGCTCACAAAAAGGCTGCGGAAAAAGAAACTGCCGAAGGCAGGGAGTATACTGATGATGCGGAAATTTGGGCGGAATTTTGCGGCCCTGTTGCGGCGCTGAGCGGAGAAGCGGCCAACAAAAAAATAACCTTCCCGGAGGATCTGGCCTGAACATGATACGGATAGGTATTGGAAAGGATCTGCACCGCCTGATCAAGGGGAGATCTTTTTTGCTGGGCGGTGTGGACTTGCCTTCCGAAAGAGGGGAACTGGGCCACTCCGATGGTGATGTATTGGCTCATGCGGTAACCGATGCTGTTTTAGGCGCCGCAGGTCTGGGAGATATAGGGACTCTCTTTCCTTCTTCCGATCCCGCATGGAAGGATGCCGATTCCATGGAATTGCTGCGTTCCGCCTGGGCTCTTGTCCGGGAGGCAGGCTACGTTCTCTCCAATCTGGACTGTATCGTTACCTGTGAAAAGCCGAAAATTCTTCCCTACCGGGATTTGATCCGTTCCTCCCTGGCAGCCGCGCTGGATGCGCCCCTGGAAGCTGTTTTTGTCAAAGGCAAGACCGCCGAAGGGCTGGGCCCGGTAGGGGAAGGCAAAGCGGTGGAAGCCGAAGCCGTATGCCTGTTGAAGGGAGGAACGCAATGCTGAACAGGGAATGGGATGCCGTCGTCAAAAGCCTTGAAAGGTGGCGGGAAGGACTTGGAGATCCTTCGGTAACCATGGTGGCGGAACGCTACAGGCGGAGTCCATGGGCGGTGCTGGTATCCACCATCCTGAGCCTGCGAACCAAGGATGAAGTTACCCTTGCCGCTTCCAAACGGCTTCTGGAAAAGGCCCCAGATCCCAAAAGCCTCCGGGCTCTCGGCGAAGATGAGATAGCCCGTCTTTCATACCCCGCAGGTTTCTACCGAACCAAGGCCCGCAATTTGAAGGCGATTGCAGAACTCCTTCTGGAGCAATATGACGATAAGGTTCCCGCAGATATGGAAAAACTTTTGGCCTTTCCCGGAGTGGGACGGAAGACGGCAAATCTTGTACTGGTTGAAGCCTTTGGGCTTCCCGGCCTCTGTGTGGATACTCATGTTCACCGCATCAGCAACCGTGCCGGCTGGGTGGAAACCAAAACGCCTGAAGAAACGGAAATGGAACTGCGGCGGACTCTGCCGCAAAAATACTGGAAAGACATCAATCCCCTGCTCGTGCTTTACGGTCAGCAGCTCTGCCGTCCCCTGAGCCCCTTCTGTTCTGCCTGTGTAATAAAAAACCACTGCAGACAAGATGGAGTAGGAAAAACACGGTAGTTCGATTGGTTGTTACAAATCCGTTATAGTGCGGACACAATAGAGATCACGGGGATTTACCTCAGGCTGTAAAAAGGCCGCCGGAAGACTCAATGCCCGCCTTATCACCTTTGCGGAGACGAATAGCAGTTTAGTTCATTTTGCCATTGCCACGCCGGGCAGAGGTCTGTAGGACTTGAAGGAAAGGTATCTGAATGGATGTATATCCAGGGGATTGGGAAACCAGCCGTCAATTTCATCCAGATCGATGATGTTCATGGCAGGGCTGTAGGATATGGGAAGCACGGAGCCTCTGTCCAGAAGCAGTTTTTCCGCCGCGGCAAGGGTTTCCATGCGCTCCTCTCCCTCTTCGGCCATGGAACGCTCCATGAGTTCCTCATAGTCGGTATCGTTTAAGCGGGCATCGTTCAGGTTGGAGTCCCGCCGCCACATCTGCAGAAAGGTGTAGGGGTCTGCAAAGTCGCCTATCCAGGTGGAGGAACCGATCTCGTAGTTCCCGCTTTTCAGGGACTGCCAGTACTGCGCATAGGGAATTACCTCTACCCGGACAGGGATTCCCAGTTGTTCTTTCCAGGTTTGGGCCATAATGCCTCCAATCCGGGCGGCCTCCTGGGAAGGGGTAATGCGTATCACCAGTTCCGGAAGGCCCTTGCCTTCGGAATAGCCCGCATCGGAGAGGAGCTTCCTGCTTTCTTCCAGATTGGCTTCGGTAATGCCCTCCAGCTTGGGGTAACCGGGCAGGGGGAAGATTAAGGTTTTCGCAGGGAGCCAGGAACCTCCGCGGATCTCCGTCCAGGGGAGGGCCAGTGTCAGGGCCCGGCGTATGCGGTGATCATCCCAGGGTTTGCGGGTCTGGCGGAAGAAATAGTAGTGGGTGGCAAACATGGGATTTACCCGGATACCGCTCCGGTCGGTAAGAGTCTCCAGATCTACGTCCCCGCTCACCCAGCGGGCCTCGCCGGAATTCCAGAGGTTCGAAGCTTCTTCGCCGGTTTCCGCAAAGCGGATACGGATACGGTTAAGGGCTATCCGCCGGGCATCCCAGTAATGCGGATTTTTTTCAAGAACAAGTTCCGTATCATCCAGCTTTTCTACCTTGAAAGGGCCGTTTGAAAGAGGGGCTTCGGAAAGCCAGTTATCCCTGTTTATCATGGAAGGATGGATGGGGCTGAACGAATGATGACAGAGCATGCTGGAAAAAAAGGAAGCCGGAGAATTGAGACGGACTACCAGGGTATTGTCATCCGGAGTCTCTATACCTACTTTTTCAGGATCCCTTAAAAGTCCGGTACGGTAATCTTTGGCGCCTTCAATAATGTCAAAGAGGGAAGAATAGGGGGATTCCCGAACCGGTTCCAGCAGGGAAAGCCAGGCATTAC
This sequence comes from Treponema sp., assembly GCA_031268245.1. GTDB lineage: Bacteria > Spirochaetota > Spirochaetia > Treponematales > Breznakiellaceae > JAIRNJ01. The sequence continues at coordinate 5,368 of JAIRXN010000110.1, forward strand.
GGAAATCCTGAGCCCTGAGCGGATCCCCGTTCCAGTAGCGGGAGTCTTTACGGATACTGAATGTCCACTGCTTCTTGTCTTCCGAAAGTTCCCATTTTTCCGCCGCTGCGAGTACCGGCTCCATGGTAAGGGGATGGTATGAAAAGAGACCCTCATAGATGCCTGTATAAAGCTGGGCTTCGCCTGCAAGGTAGGATTTCCTGAAATCCAGTTCCAGTTCTCCCTTGCTGAAGACTACGGTAAGTTCATCCCGGACAATGGAACGGGGCCGGGTTTCCGCATAGCCGGGGCCTTCAATATCCGGGCCCGGTTGAGGAGCAAGAGGGGAAGTTTTATCTCCGTTGGACTCCCGCTCCCCGGCTGAGCTTCCACGTTCTTCCGGTATCTGTCCGGAGAGGGGTTCAGGGCTGTTTTTGCAGCCAGTAACAGCAAGAAAGACGAGGATTAGAGCCAAAGCCCTTACTTTGGGCAATGCTGAAGGCGGGACTTCAAACAGCCCCGGGGCATGAAGCATATCAGGCTCCTGTATTGATACCGAGTTTTTTCATTTGTTCCATCTCTTCTATCTGAGAGCTGTATTCGTACCTGAACTGATTGGCCCGGAGTATGGCATTTTTAATGGTAGCCAGTTCCGGCTTGATTCCTTTTATTTTATCCCTGTCTTCCTTGACAACTTCCGCTTTGAAAAAGTCATCCAATGCATTGAGTGTCTTGTGCAAACCCTGCACTTCCCGGATTACCCGTTCCAGAAGCCCGACAAGCTGTTCTTCCGTCATGTTGTCAATCTTGGAATTGCCGCCCCCTCTGCCTCCTGCATTGGCAATGACTCTGCATTTCCGTTCCATTTCGGCGCGGAAGAGATGGTAGTCGATATTTTCTTTTACCAGGTTTCCCCGGGCAGGATCCTGGTAGGAAAGTTCATAGATTACCGCATCGGGTTCCTTGTGTATCATCTGAGCCATGATCTCTTTTACTTTTTCCCAGAAACTTTTTTTGCGGTTGGCGAGAATGTTTTCGTTCTCATCCATTTTCATTCCCGCTTCACTCAGACCCGAATGGGCGCCGCCTATAGCCTGGAGCCCGCTGATAAGTATGCTCCTGAAGGATACCTGTTTTTTTTCCGCCTTGGGCTTGTTCTCCTCTACGGCAAGGCTTTTAAGAATTTTCTCCCGGAGCGCAGGGCCTTCTTTGCTGTAATCTTCCCTGATGACCTCTTCGGCAAGGTCGGGGTAGAAGGGACTGCCCGCATTCCCCGCAACCCAGCGTTTTTTGAGTGCCAAGACGTTTGCGTCGGAAGCGGGCATGCCGCTTATCGCATTCCGGAAACAGAGTTTCCAGGCTTCCTTGTTATAGTCGGTAAGGATCTTGAGGCAGCCGATGGTGATACCTGTTGTCCGGGAAAGGTTGGTGAGAGATTCGCCTATAACCCGGAGAGCCAGGGGATCGATGCCTATTTTTACCTGCAATGTCATCTCCGCCACAGCCTTGGTGGTGTGTGAGGTACTGTCCGGACTCAGGGCAACCCAGTCTATGTATTTAATCAGGCCGAGAATACGCCTGATCCGGTCAAGATTGAGGAATTCCACTCCGAACTGATAGAAATTTACCAGAAAGTCAAGCTGGCTGTCGTAGTTCGAGAGCCGCAGGCTGAGCTGATCCAGCTTTTCATTTTCCGTAAAACCGCTGCTTTCCGGTACTTCCAGTTCGCTTATTTTATTTTCGTGTTTGTAGGGATCTTCGTGAATGAGTCCTTTTTTGAGGTACATGGCGTAGAGGGAGGAGAAAGAAGACTGAAAAGTCCGCAGTTCATCCTTGAGTTTCCCCAATTCGGACTTTTCAAGCCACTCGGCCCGTGCGCCAAGCGCATCCTGTAGAGACTTTAGATAGTCATTATTTTCATCCATCTGTTCTATTATATAAAAAAAAGAAAGTATTTACAATTGAACTTCCCCTAAAACTCAGGTTAATTTTAGAAAAAGCTCCCAGAAAAGCGGCAAAGCCCACTTTTCCAAGAGCTTTTCCAAAACCGAGTTTCGGAACAAGCTCAGTTTATATACAATGTCAACAAGTCAAGAGATTTTGTCCACGGATTACTCCCGGGGCGGTTCTGTTTCTTCTGTCAGCTTCCTAAAAAAATGACTGAAGGTGTAACCAGTGCTTTTTTGCCCTTTCCAGTAAACGTTTCCTCTCTTTTCTGTAAAATCCGTGATATACCTTAGTACTCCGCTTCCATCAGGCCAGTTCATGGAATAACGGTACAAACTGGCATTAAAGTCCTTGTTAAAATTCCAGGTTCCATTAGAGACCGTACCATCTACCGTATGGATAAATTTCCCGTTTTCCTGCATTACCAGGGAATAATCTCCGCCGTCATCGGATCCTGTAAAGGTTTTCCCGAACAGGTCTTCCGGCGATAATGGTCTGCTGCTGCCGCCGGGGGTCAAATTTTCAAGATATGTATGTACCTGTTCAAACCGGGGATCCTCTTTGGCTATTGTGAGCAATGATTTCGTATCATTTTGCCTTATACTCACCAGGGCTACCGGCCTCCAGCCTTCCGGGTGAAGGAATGACAGATAATCTTCTTTTTTTGCACGCCTTCTGTACACGGTTTTTT
>JAIRXN010000129.1 GCA_031268245.1 Treponema sp.
ACCGATATGGGACACGCGGTGTACGCCGACGGCGGAAGCGATTTCAGAGTCATAGGGAAACCCCTCTACGACGATCCCGAAGAAGCCCTTGGAATGGACCCCTGGGAACTCTACGGTCCTGTGGACGAAAAAAAGGCCCTGGCGGACTTTAATGCCGCGTACCGGAAAAACTGCGAGGCCAACCCCGATGCGGTGAACATGACGGGGATCTACGTTACCTGCATCTCCGGCCTCATCGCCCTCTTCGGCTGGGACATGCTCCTCACCGCCGCGGGTACGGACCCGGAAGCCTTCGGCGCCCTTACCAACCGCTATGCCGGCTGGATTCAGCAGTACTTCAACGCCCTGGCGAAAAGCGAGGCTCCGGTGGTGATGATCCACGACGACATAGTCTGGACCCAGGGGGCCTTTATCCACCCCGACTGGTACCGCAGGTTCGTCTTTCCCAACTACAAAAAATACTTCGCCCCTCTCCATGAGGCGGGGAAGATCATCGTGTACACCTCCGACGGGACCTATACCCAGTTCGTTGACGACATTGCCGCCGCGGGGGTCAGCGGTTTTGTTATGGAGCCCACCACCGACATGGCGTATATCGCGGAAAAGTACGGCAAAACCCACTCGTTTATAGGAAACGCCGACACCCGGATTCTTCTTTCAGGGACCAAAGAGGAGATCCGTGCAGAGGTAAAACGTTGTATGGATATAGGGAAACAATACCCCGGCTTCTTCATGGCCGTAGGGAATCACATTCCCGCCAATACACCGGTAGACAACGTGCTGTACTACAACGAAGTCTATGAAGAGATGGCTAGGAGATAAAGGAAAAACCGGGTTTTTGACCGGTTTCTCCAAGAGCTTGTCCAAACCCCGCCAGGGTTTTGGAACAAGCCCGCTTTAAAGCTTGAACAACAATTCTTCGTAACCGGGGAGAGGCCAGACTTCCTTGGCCACGATCTTCTCAAGGCTGTCTACCCTGGAACGTACCGCATCCATGGCCGGGCGGACTTTCTCAAAGTATGCCTTGGCCTGACCGAGTACATCTTCAATGCCCTGGGCTTCGGAAAGAGCGGTCTCCAGTTTTGCCGTTTCTTCGAAGAGCTCGCCGGTAAGATCCGCAATCCGTTTGGCCCGTTTCTCTGCGGCGGCGCTGGCGGCTCCTATGGCGGCCAGGGAGGCGGCGTCCCGCGCAAGGCTTCCTGCATAGTTTGTTACCACGGGGAAGATTAAACGGCGGGCCAGTTCAATGACGATGCCGGCTTCAATGTTGATTTGCTTGGAATATTTTTCCAGGTAGATATGGTAGCGGCTTTCAAGTTCTTCTTTGGTAAGAACCTTATGAGTCTCGAAGAGGGCAATGGTCTCGCTGCGGGTAAGCACCGCAAGGGCATCCACCGCATTCTTTACATTGGGAAGTCCGCGGCGTTCGGCCTCACGTACCCATTCGTCGGTGTAGCCGTTTCCGTTAAAGATAACCCGCCTGTGTTTACCGTAGCTCTCCTTGATGATGTTCTGAATGCATTCATTTTTGCCGGAAGCCTTCTCCAGCTTGTCGGCATACTCCATGAGTACCTGGGCAACGGCAAGGTTGAGGTAGGTATTCGGCGTGGCGATGGACTGAGAGGAACCGACCATACGGAATTCAAACTTGTTCCCTGTAAAGGCAAAGGGGCTGGTTCTGTTCCGGTCGGAAACATCCTTGGGCAGGGCCGGAAGGCTTGTAACACCCAGCTTGATCAATTCACCGCCTTTGGAGAGGCCGCCTGATTTCCCTTCGGCGATGTTGTCGAGAATTTCAGTAAGAGGGCCGCCGAAGAAGATCGACACAATGGCCGGAGGAGCCTCGTTGGCGCCCAGTCTGTGATCATTGGCAGCAGTAGCTACCGAAGAACGGAGCAGCAGGGCATAGCGGTCAACCGCTTCCACTACCGCGGCGGCATAGAGCAGGAACCGTGCGTTACTGGCAGGATCGTCACCGGGCTCGAAGAGATTGATACCGTCATCGGTTGCCATTGACCAGTTATTATGCTTGCCTGAACCGTTTACGCCGGCAAAGGGCTTTTCGTGAAGCAGTCCTTCCATGCCGTGACGGCGGGCCACAGAACGGATCGTTTCCATAACCATCTGGTTGGCGTCGACCGCAGCGGTTGTATTGGAATAAATAGGAGCGATTTCAAACTGATTGGGGGCAACTTCGTTGTGCTGGGTTTTGGCGGGAATACCGACTTTCCAGAGTTCATAGTTGAGTTCCCGCATGAATACTGCGACTCTTTCCTTGATGGCGCCAAAATAATGATCCTCCATCTCCTGACCTTTGGCAGGGACTGCGCCGAAGACAGTACGTCCGGTAAGCATAAGATCGGGCCGTTTGTCGTAGTATTTTTTGTCAACAAGAAAGTATTCCTGCTCGGGGCCGACGGTGGTATAAACTCTGCTTGAAGTGGTATTCCCAAGGGCCTTGAGCACCCGCAACGCCTGTATGTTCAGGGCTTCCATCGCGCGGAGCAGGGGAGTCTTTTTGTCCAGGGCCTGACCGTAGTAGCTGATAAAGGCGGTGGGAATGCAGAGAGTAGTACCGCTGGGGTCCTGTTTAAGAAACGCAGGACTTGTCACGTCCCAGGCGGTATAACCGCGGGCCTCGAATGTAGCCCGGAGACCTCCGGAAGGGAAACTTGAGGCATCGGGTTCACCCTTCACCAGTTCCTTACCGGAAAATTCCATGAGCACGGTGCCGTCTCCGGCAGGTGAAATAAAACTGTCGTGCTTTTCCGCGGTGATTCCGGTAAGAGGCTGAAACCAATGGGTATAATGGCTGGCGCCTTTTTCAATTGCCCATTCCCTCATGGATGCAGCGACAACTTCCGCCACCTCCAGGGTCAGTTCCTTTTGGCCGGCCTGAACCGCCAAAATTTCCTTGTAAATATTTTTGGGCAGCCGCTCTTTCATAACGGAATTGGAAAAACAGTTGACGCCGTAAATCTCGGCTACCGGTGTTTTTATAAAATCAATACTCATAGTATCCTCCAAAAAAATTCGTCATAAGCTGTTTCAGAATAAAGCTGAAACGAAATTCTGTAAATAGAGTCTGTCTATAATGTAGACACATTATAGACAGACTACCTTAAAATAATCTGTCCGCAAAGTAACCGACTTTGTGGACAGACACTAAATAAGGAAACGGCACAGCCAATCCGGGAGGTTTCCGGCCGTACCGTTTCCATGTTTTTTACATTGGGACCGGACTGAAAGGCGGCAAGCCGCTTTGAAAACCAGCAAGCCGCCTTTCAGCTAATTTAAACAAACGATCCCTTAGGAACTGTGCAAGAATAAAATATACAACATGTTATTTCCGCACAGTTCCTTATTCCTTTTTTGCGGCCCTCCCGGGCCGAAATAAAATTCTTGAGTTTTATCCGATTGCGGTTGAACCGGTTTCTCCGGTTCTGATTCGGATACATTCTTCAATGGGGGAAATAAAGATCTTCCCGTCACCGATTTCACCTGACCGTGCGCCTTTGATAATGGCATCCACGGCAGGCTTTACAAAATTGTCATTCACCGCAATTTCAAGCCGTACTTTTTTGAGTAGGTTAACCTCCATCTCGACACCGCGGAACTGTTCGGTGTAGCCTTTCTGCTGACCGCAGCCCATGGCATTGGTTACCGACATCTTGTACACTTCGGCTTTGTACAATTCCTGTTTGACCTCATTCAAAGCATGAGGCTGAATATACGCAATAATTAATTTCATTCTGTTTCCTCCTTGCCTTTACATGTTGGAAAAGATTTGGAAGCCGGTATAGGCTTCAGACTTATGTTCGGAGAGGTCCAAGCCTATCATTTCTTCCTTCGGCGTTACTCTGAGGCCTATGATTGCCTTGATAGCCAGGAAGAGGATAAAGCTCATTATGGCGGCCCAGGCGCCGACCGACAGGATACCGATAAGCTGTTTGCCGAGCTGGACGGCCCCGCCGCCGTGGAGCAGACCGACTATACCCTCTTCGGGAGCATTGGCCCAGATACCGACAGCAATGGTTCCGAAAATACCGCATACGCAGTGAACCGAAACCGCGCCGACAGGATCGTCAACCTTGAGTACCTTATCTATAAACTCTACCGCAAGCACTACCAGTACGCCGGCGATAAGGCCGATAACAATGGAGGCTCCCGCAGAAACAACCGCGCAGGAGGCGGTAATGCCCACCAGCCCGGCCAAAAGTCCGTTAAGTGTCATCGAAGCGTCCGGTTTTTTGAACCAGATCCAGGAGAAGATAAGAGCCGCTACCGCTCCGGCCGAAGCAGCCAAAGTTGTAGTTACACAGACCCGGGCAATGTTAAGACCGCTCCAGATCCCGCCTTCGCCGACGGTGGCTATCCCCGTAGAAGCGCCGTTAAAGCCGAACCATCCGAAGAAGAGCAGAAGAACACCCAGGGCCGCATAAGGGATGTTGTGTCCAGGGAAAGCCTTGACAGAGACTTTTCCGTCCGCTCCCCTGATGTACTTCCCAAGCCGGGGCCCGAGTACAATGGCGCCCATGAAAGCCGCCCAGCCGCCTACGGAGTGGACTACCGTGGAACCGGCAAAATCATGGAAACCCAATTCCGCAAGCCATCCGCCGCCCCAAACCCAGTGACCGGAAATGGGATAGATGAAGGCTGAAATAAAACAGGTATAGACAAGATAAGACTTGAACTGAGTCCGTTCCGCCATGGCGCCCGACACGATGGTAGCCGAAGTAGCGGCAAACACTACCTGGAAGAACCAACTCTTAAAGAAGTTCCCATTATCTATATTCACTTCCATGGGGCTGTGGAAGAATTCGCTGGTTCCGATGAGACCTCCCAGTGCGTCCTTCCCGTACATGAATCCCCATCCCAGAGCCCAATATACTATGGCGCCGAAACAGAAGTCCATCACGTTCTTCATGGTGATATTGGTGGCATTCTTCGCACGGGTAAGCCCCGTCTCTACCAGGGCAAAACCGGCCTGCATGATAAAGACCAGGATGGCTCCGATAAAGAGCCACACCACGTCCAGGGAGAATCCCAGAGATTCAATGCTTTCCTGAGCGAAGAGGCCGGCTGCCCCAACGCACAAAAGCAAGACTGCCAAAACAAACAATTTCCTGTGCACTTTTCTGTCCTCCTATTGTAATTTTATCTTCCTGATTAATTAAGCAATAAACGTGCCAAGACGGAGGATTTTTTTTAGAACAAGGCCGAAAAATTCCAAAAAAGTAAAAAAAATATGCGGATTAACTCTTTCTTCAGCTTTTTATGAGACTTTTTCGGCTTTGCTCCCGGAATTTCTTTTACTATATCCTGATATTTAACGGTGCGCTTAAAAAAATTCCTACGAAAACGTATGCCTGCCGTGCAGATCCTACATTTTTGTTACGCGGTAGAGTTTCCGGTTGATACCGTAGTGGTGGATGCGGAGTCCCATTTGCCGTTCCGTGATGCCGAGATTGCGGGCCGCTGCGGCCATGTTTCCATCGGCTATCTTCATCGCCTCAATGATAAGTTCCTTCTCCAGCCGGGAGAGAGCCGCATCGAGAGTAGCGGTAGGCTCCGTATTGGTTGACGTGGCGGACTGAAGGCTCGGGGGAAGGTTGTATGAGTGAATAACCTGATCATTGGAGAGGATCACGGCCCTTTCGATACAGTTTTCCAGTTCCCGTACATTACCGGGCCAGGAATAGCTTGTCAAAAGATCGATAGCAGGGCTCGAAATCCGTTTTATACGTTTGCCGTTCCGTTCGGCATATTTTTCCGCAAAGTAATCGGCCAGGAGCATGATGTCGCTCTTCCGCTCCCGGAGAGGGGGAATATGCAGGGGGAAAACGTTGAGACGGTAGTAAAGATCCTCCCGGAAACGGCCCGCCTTGACCTCGGCCTCAAGGTTCCGGTTGGTAGCCGCAATGAGACGGACATCAACCTTGAGGGTTTCGGTTCCCCCTACCCGTTCCAGTTCCCGTTCCTGAAGCACGCGGAGGAGTTTTACCTGGATCTGGGGCGGCAGTTCCCCGATTTCGTCCAAAAATATCGTTCCCTTATGGGCAAGTTCGAAACGGCCTTTTCTCTCCCTGACCGCGCCGGTAAAGGCCCCTTTTTCATGCCCAAAAAGCTCGCTTTCTATGATCGATTCGGGCAACGCAGCGCAATTAATCTTGATGAGGGCCGCTCCGGCCCGGCGGGAGAGACGGTGGCACTCTGCGGCCACCAGTTCCTTGCCGGTTCCGCTTTCACCGGTTATGAGAACCGAGGCGTCGCTGGGCGCCACCTGGCCGAGCATATCGTAGACTTCCCTCATGGCCTTATCGGAACCGATAATCTCACTGCCCGGGGTTATCCTTCCTCCGCTTGAGAGGGACTCCTTTCCCTGCCGGGAGAAGTTCCCTTCGCTGTCCTGCTGCCGAAGACGGAATTGTTCTTCCATTATTCTCTCACGCAGTTTGGCTGAATCGGCAATGATCGATGCGGCCTTTTCCAGGAGAGAGCGGTCTTTGGACATTCTGCTTTCTTTATTGCCCTCTTCAATGCGCCGTTCCGCACTCAGGGTACCGATGACATTTCCGCGGGAAGCGATTGCCGTACTCCCGGATGTCCGGATGGGGACACAGTAATAGGAGAGACCTTCCATATCTTTGATAGTGCGGTTCTTTGCCCTGTTGAGAAAACGTGTCTCCAGGGAAAGATCGGAAACGGAAACCGGGGCGCCGGATTCAAAAACCCTGCCCACGAGGCCCTCTCCCAGGCGGTAAACGCCCCGCAGCTTCTCTTCCGGACTGAGGCCGTGAGCCTCTTCAATCCGGAGCAAGCCTGTCCCCCGATCTAAAAGGGTTACCATGCCTCTGGTAAGGCCGGCCCGGGTCTCCAGGAGACTCAGGAGAGGCCCCAAAGCCTCCCGCAACTCTACATGTCTGTCAAAGGTTCTGGCAATGTCAAAGAGGAGTTCAAATTCATTTCGCTCCTGCTCAATCGCCTCATAGTTGAAACCGCTATCGGATGCATCCGCCATTTGCCGCTATCTTACTACAATAATGTAGGATTGTAAATAGACCTTCTTGCAAAGTTACCGGACAAGTCTATTGCGGTCTCTATTGTTTGGTTTTATTCTATGTATGTTATTGAATATTATGTGGGTTTGTTATATTTTGTAGGTCTATATCGACACCACTTGAGGAAGAATATGATGATGAAGCTGTCCAACAAAACAAGGGCCGCAGTCTTCGGCCTGCTGCTCCTGATCGTATCGGGGGGGCCGGTTTTCGCCGGAGCCAAAACGGAGGCCGCGGAAGCCAAAGAGCCGGTAACTATTATGGTTGCGGCAGCGGCAAGCCTGCGCCTCTCCTTTGAGGACGAGCTTATTCCCCGGTTTCAGGCAAAGTATCCCTGGATCACCGTGGAAGGAACCTACGATAGTTCGGGCAAACTCCAGACCCAGATTGAACAGGGGCTCCAGGCCGATGTGTTTATGTCCGCCGCAACCACCCAGATGGATAATCTGGTAAAAGGCGGTTACATACATGCGGATTCGGTAAAATCCCTTCTGGAAAACAAAATTGTGCTGATTAAACCCGCCGGTACGTCAACGCCGGTAACGGAGTTCTCCAATATCACCCGTGCAAATATCATTGTACTGGGAGACCCCGCCAGTGTTCCCGCGGGCCAGTACGCCAGGGAGGCTTTTACCAGTCTGGGAATCTGGGATGCGGTATCCGCCAAAGCCAGCTTCGGTACGAATGTGACGGAAGTGGCCAACTGGGTTTCAAGTGGAAATGCCGAGGTGGGAGTGGTCTACGCCACCGATGCGGCGGCGACTAAAAACGTGGAAGTCATCGCCGAATGTCCCAACGGACTTCTCGCCCGGCCGGTGATCTATCCCCTGGGGATAATCGCCGCCTCCGCCCGCCCCGCCGAAGCGAAGCTCCTGGCCGATTTCCTTGCTTCCGCCGAAGGGCTCGCTGTCTTTAAGGCCAACGGATTCTCGGCGGGGAATTAGAGTCTGTCCGCAAAGTAACCGGCTTTGTGGACAGACACGAATTAAGCCCCGATTAAAAGAAAGGGAAAAAACGGTGAATCTTTCTCCCATTCTGGTCTCCATGAGAACCGCTTCGGCCGCGATTGCGGTAACTTTCTTCCTGGGGGTTCTGGCGGCCAGGGTGGTTGCGGGGATAAACCGGAAAGAAATCAAGATGATCCTGGACGGCATCCTCACCCTGCCCCTGGTGCTGCCCCCTACGGTGGCGGGTTTCTTTCTGCTCTACATCTTCGGAGTCCGGGGGCCGGTGGGGAAATTTTTTCTGGATTTTTTCAGCGTAAGAATCGCCTTTTCCTGGTCCGCCACGGTGATCGCGGCGGTAACTATCTCCTTTCCCCTGATGTACCGTTCCTGCCGGGGCGCTCTGGAACAGGTAGACCCAAATCTTGTGTACGCCGCCCGGACTCTGGGGCTTTCCGAGTGGGCAATCTTCCTCAAAATCAGCCTCCCCACGGCCATGCCCGGCGTGGCTTCCGGAGCGGTTCTCGCATTTGCCAGGGGCCTTGGGGAATTCGGTGCTACCGCCATGATAGCCGGCAACATAGCCGGGAAAACCCGCACCCTGCCCCTGGCTGTGTATTCGGATGTAGCGGCCGGCAACATGGAAGGGGCCTACGGCTATGTACTCATTATTGTGATCATCTCCTTTGTGGTGGTGGCCCTGATGAATTATTTCACTGTTCAGGAAACCAAAATTCGGGGAAAAGAATGAGCGTCAGGGTGGTCATTAAAAAACGGCTTTCCTCCCGCTTTTCTTTGGAGACGGAATTCGAAACGGGAGAAGGCTGCCTCGGCATATTGGGGGTGTCGGGTTCGGGCAAGTCCATGACCTTAAAATGTATAGCCGGTATCGAAACCCCCGACGAGGGGTGTATCTCCGTTAACGGCCGCATCGTTTTCGACTCATCGAAAAAAATCAACCTTAAACCCCAGGCCCGGCGGGTGGGTTATCTTTTCCAGGACTACGCCCTCTTCCCCAGGATGACGGTACTGGAAAATATATGCGCCGGCCTTTCAAAGCAAAAAGAAAAAGCGCTTTTCTGGATAGAAGCCATGGAATTAACGGGACTTGAAAACCGTTTTCCTTCCCAGCTTTCGGGGGGACAGCAACAGCGAACCGCCCTGGCCCGTATGCTTATCAGAAACCCCGAAGTCATCCTTCTGGACGAGCCTTTTTCCGCCCTGGATACGGGCCTTCGGGAGCAGATGCAGATCCGTTTCCCGGACTTCATTCAAAAGGGGAGGCCGGACTTATCGGGCGTCCTCATGGTAACCCACAGCCGGGACGAAGCCTACAGGCTCTGCAATTCCATCCTGGTGATGGAAGAAGGCCGGACCCTGGGCAGGGGCCTGACCCGTGAAGTTTTTGCCGACCCCGGTTCCGTTCAGGTAGCCAGAATCACCGGCTGCAAAAACATTTCTCCCCTCAAGCGTACCGGGGAGCGTGAAGCGATCGCCCTCAACTGGGGCTTCCGCCTTAGCCTCTCCCGCCCGATTCCGGAAGACATTACCTGCCTGGGCATACGGGCCCACGACTTTTTTCCTGCGGACAAAGAGGATGCGCCGAACCGGATAAGGCTAAAGGTAAAACGCCGTTCCGAGGAACCCTTTGAAGAAGCGGTTATCTTCACCAACGCCGATGCGGCTTCCCCTTCTGAGGAAGGGGAAATCTGGTGGAAATTCAGCAAGTACACGGGCCTGCGGGAGATACCGGAGCGCCTCTATGTTCCCCCCGAAGCCGTACTCCTTTTACGGTAACCCTTATGGATTGGCAGTTTGCCGCCGCTTTTTCATAGAAAAGCCTGTTCCAAAGGTTTTTTCGGAACAAATCCACTATTCCCTATCTTACGGTTTTCTGATACTATGCTGAAAGCATCGGCCCTATAGCTCAATGGATAGAGCCCAGGCCTTCTAAGCCTGTCATGATGGTTCGATTCCGTCTAGGGTCAGAGGCTTTTTCAAAAAAACGTGAGTTTTGAGAATGGCCTGTCATAAAGAATGATTAAAATTTTGCATACTGCCGATCTCCACCTGGGGAAGAGTCTTCACGAACAGAGCCTTGCCGAAGATCAGGCCCATGCTCTCAAGCAGCTCACGGAGATTCTCAAGGCACAGGAATTCCACGCCCTCATCATTGCCGGGGATGTGTATGACAGGTCGATACCTTCCCCGGAGGCAGTGGGCCTCTTTTCGGCTTTTCTTGCGGACATAAAAAAGCTCAAGAGCGCCCCCGAGCTTCTCGTCATTCCGGGTAACCACGATTCGGCAGTACGGCTGGGTTACGGCAAGGAACTTTTCAGGAGCCTGGGAATCCATTTTGTATGCGATACGCAAGAGGCTTTCAGGCCCGCGATTATCCTTCGGGGCAGCGAAGGGGACAGTTGCGCCTGTTTTCTGCTGCCTTTTCTGGGCGCCGGCAGCCTCACAAACGATGAGGGAGAAGTTCTGCGCAGCCAGGCGGAACTGGCCGCGGAGGCGGCAAAGAGGCTTGATGCGGCGCAAAAAGAATGCAGGGCTCAGGGCGCCTCCTACGCCATTCTTGCGGCCCATCTTTTTGCCGGGGGAGGAAGGGAGTCGGACTCGGAGAGGATCTTTCTCGGCGGAGCTGAACAGGTGGACATGGGGATGTTTGCCGGGTTTGACTATGCGGCACTGGGGCACCTTCACCGTTTTCAGAAGGCCGGGGCAAAAGAGGGCGGAGCCTTTGCCTGGTATTCGGGAAGCCCCCTCGCCTACTCCTTTGATGAAGCCGGCGGCGAAAAATGTTTTATTTCGCTTACATTGGAGAGAGGGGAAGTCAAAGCAGACAGTATTCCTGTACAACCCCTGCGTAACATGAGGAGGCTTGAAGGAAATTTCCGCCGTTTCATGACAGAGCCGCTGCAGGATGAAGAACTTAAAGCGGCAAAAAACGATTACCTTGAAATTACCCTTACGGGAAATGAACTCACGGAAAACGCCCTTTCGATACTAAAAATGCGCTTCCCTTATCTTCTCTCCATTCATCAGGAGGCGGCCCTTTCATCCCTGCAAAGCGGAAAAGACAGGACTTTAAATGAAGAGGGAGCCGGACGCAGGGATATTACGGCTGACTTCAAAGATTTTCTTGCAGAGCTTTACGGGGAAGCGGAAGAAGATAAAGTAAAGCTTTTTAACGAGATACATGCAGAGGCTGCCGGGGACGGGGAAGTGTAGCATGAAGCCTGTTAAACTCTGCATGCAGAACTTCGGCCCCTTCGCGGGTCAGGCCGAACTTGATTTTAGCCGTCTTGAAGACATCTTTCTTATCACCGGAAAAACCGGTTCCGGGAAAACCAGTATCTTTGACGGTATCTGCTTTGCGCTTTACGGAGAAGTTCCGGGCAGCCGTAGGGATCATCCCTTTCACCTTAAAAGCGATCATGCTTCTCCCGGAGAAGAATGTTCGGTAAGCCTTGAATTTTCCGTTGCGGGAAAACAGTATCTCGTGGAACGGAGCCCCAGGCAGGAAAAGCCCAGGAAACGGGGGGATGGTACAACCTTTACCGAAGAGACGGCGACTCTCTACGAAATTTCCGGCGGCAGGAAAAGCAGCGCTACTTCAAAAAAATCCGAAGCGGATGAAAAGATTCGCAGGCTCCTGGGGCTTGAGGCAAAGGATTTCTCCCGGATCATCCTGCTTCCCCAGGGCGAATTTGCAGAGTTTCTGCGGCAGAATTCCAGTGACAGGCAGAAGGTTATGGGGAAGCTCTTCCCGGTAGAGGATGCGGTTCTTATCCGGGAAGCGGCAGTAAAAAGGGCAAGGGATGCAAGCCTCCTCGCGGAAGAGAGCGCCCGTTTATTACAGGAGTATTCCAGCCGTTTTTCTTTTGCCGATTATGAAGCCAGACACGCACAGCTTGAACAGGAACTCGCGGGGGCAAAGGAGAGCCGTGTTTCTCTCGACACGGAAATCGAAATCCTGAAAGAATACCGCAGGGTTAAAAAAGATGAAGCGGAAACGCTGTCAAATCTTCAAAACGAAAAGGCGCGGCAGGCAATTCTCAAGGAAGAAGGAAAACACATAAAGGAAAAAGAAACCATTCTTGGCCTGTCCCGGCAGGCCCGGCCTCTGGAACAGTACCTTGTTTCAAAAAAAGAAAAACGCGCGTCAGTGAATACGGCGGAGCTGAATCTGGAAAGGGCAAGGGAAGAAAGGCGGAAAGCCGAAACGTTCCTTGCCGCCGCGGAGGCCCTTAAAGGCGAACTCGAAAGCCTTGAAAACCTGTCCCGCACGCTTACGGAAAAAAGGCCCCTGCTCAGGGAAATGCTTGCCGAAGAAGAGAGGCTTGAAAAGGAAGAAGAGGAACAGAAACACTGCGAAGATGAATACAGGGCTCTTGAAACCGAAGTTTCTTCTGTCACTGCACGGGTTTCGCAGGAAGAAGAAACGCTGGCTCGGGAAGAGGGGCTTAGCGCACAGATGCCTCTTCTGCAGGAAGAGCTTGACGAAGCCCGCGGGCAAAAGGATATAACGGAGAAACTCAAAAAACTCAAGACTGAAACTGAAAAATATGCCGCAGAGCTTCTGCAAAACGAAAGGGCTATTGAAAAGTTCATCTCCGAAGAGGCTGAATACACACGGCGTACCGGGATGCTGGACGCGGAAATAAAGAACCTTGAAGCGGAAAAGAAAAGGGCGGAACATCTGTCCATCGCAGGGATTCTGGCATCGGATCTGAAGGAAGGTGAAGCCTGTCCTGTCTGCGGTTCGATCCATCATCCCCGGCCCGCCTCCCCCCCGGAAGAAAAATTTAGTTTTGATGAACGCATTAAAACCCTGTCGGGGAGCCTCCAGGACGCACTGCAGAAAAAAGCCGATGCAAGCGCGGGATTGAAGCCGGCGCAAAGCGAAAAGAAACGCATTGAGACGGACGCGGAAAATTGCATGTCCGCTGTCCGGGAGATTCTTGCAGAGGCTCCCCTCCCCTCCGCGGCGGATCTTGAAAAGAAAGAGAAAAACTACCGG
>JAIRXN010000125.1 GCA_031268245.1 Treponema sp.
CGGGAGCGCAAGAATCTGGAAAAGATAGTGGAAGCGGCCTTCAAGGAAAAGATAGGACTCACCCCCCACCCCATAGCGGTAAGCATGGGCGAACTTCCCCGGAGCGAAAAGAAGTCCACACGGATTTTTGACAACAGGTATTAGGAGCTTCTTGCAAAACCCGGGCAAGTTTTGCAAGAAGCTCTTGCAGTCTTTCGCCCTACGGGCTGCAAAACTGCATTTTTTAGAGGTTGCTCTTTCAAAACTTCAGTTTTGAAAGAAGCTTTTTAGATAAAGTACATATAGGACTCATCCGGGTCTACGGTGCCTGCCAGGGAAGCCAGGGTCTTGCGGTCGATGACGGCGGCAATACGGTCGTTCAGGCGGTTGTAGACGGAAAGGCGGAGACTCTTCTGGAATTTCGTTTCCTTCTGCCCCGGCAGGAGGGGATCAACCACGAGCATATCACCTTCCAGAATCCGCAGCACGTCCCCGATGACAATATCTTCCGGTCTCTTCGCCAGGGCATAACCCCCGGAGGCTCCTTTTACCGAGCGGATAAAGCCGGCCCGCCTCAGGATCACCGCAACCTGTTCCAGATACCGAATCGAAATGCGCTGCCGATCCGCAACGCTGGCCAGGGAGACATGATCCTTGCCGGCATGTTCGGCAAGGTCGATGAGAAGCCGTACCCCGTAGCGGCCCCTGGTGGAGATCTTCATATAGCGTAAGATCCCGAACCGCCGGATTCATACACCGTACAGAGATCCTGGAGACTGATAGAATCAACACAGTCCCTGATCGCCGCATAGAGTTCCGTCCAGGTATGGCGGGAGAGACAGTATTTTTCCGCGGGACAGGTTCTCAATCTGACGCATTCCACCGGTTCGAGGCTCCCCTCCACGGCCCGCAAAATATCTCCCACCTTTATCTTTGCCGGATCTTTTCCGGGAAGGTAGCCTCCCGCAGGGCCCCGTATCCCCCGGATGATCTTCTTCTTCCGCAGGGGGATAAAGAGCTGTTCCAGATAACCTTCGGACACACCGGTCTGCCCGGCTATCTCCCGGGTGCTGGCGTATTTTCCCTTCCCAAGGAGAGCCAGGTAGAGCAGGGCTTCCAGAGAATAACGGCCTTTTGTCGAAATTTTCACCGGTATTTTTCCTACATAAATAATAGGAAATCCTTCCTTAAAATTCAAGTGAAATTTGCAGGAAATATTGCGTTTTTGATAATCATTTTATATCTTGATATTATGAAAAATCCGGTGACTTTGTTTTTTCTTGGCGTTTGGCTTCTCTTTGTTTCTCCTCTCCCCGCCCAGGAACCGGGCATACCGAAGGGCGCTAATCTGGAAAGGCTGCTCAACAGACCTGAGTCCGTCTCCTCCTCCATTGTTTTGATCAATGATCCGCCTTATGGCGCATGGATTAGAATGAAGGCCGATGTACACACGGTCATCCCGGAAAAGCTTGAAACGATACGCCCTTTACTCTTTGCCTGGGAAGACTACCCGAAACACTTTAAGCGGCTCAAGGAAAACTGGATAGAGAGGCGGCAGGACGGCACTGCTTTTAAGATGCATCTTTCCGTGGGACTCATGGGGATCTACTACGATTCGGTTTATACCCTTTTTCCCCGGGCTCTGATCGACACGCCGAAGAAGCTCCTCATTGAGTTTGCCCCCCTGAACAGGACTGAAGCTTACATCTCAGAAGACGGTACGGTACGCCGTCCCCTGGGGCTTTGGTATCTTGAAGAGCTTGAAGTCAAGGGAAAGCCCTGTACATACGTCCGCTACATTGCCGATGGAGAGGTGCTAAAAAAATATCCTCTTCAGGATACGGTCATGACCCTCTTTGTAGGCATAGAGCATCAGGAACTGCTGAAGCAATTGATTAGGGCAGTGGAAAGAAGCAAATTGGACCCAAAGTGAGGCTGTTCCGCACATCAGTCTTGGGAACACGATCAAGTGTCAGGCTTTTCTGTAGGCGAGAGCCCGGAATCCTTTGCTGCGTAAATTTCCAAGGCGGGTAAAACCCGGAATTTTGGCCCTGTCAAACTGTTCCGCAAGAAAGGAAGGGAGCGATGTAAGGAAAACTCCCTGCGCTTGCAGTAATACTGTCAGGGCTTCCCAGTGTGAAGGGATGCTTTCCCTGGGCATGCTTTCCGGAAGGGCGGCGATGAAACTGTAGGGGCCTTCCCCAAGGAGCGCGCCTTTAGCCGAGTCTAGATCCGCCGTGGGGATGAGGACTGTGTTAACAGTATTCTCGAGGTTGTATTCCGCCGCTTTCAGCGCGAGGATGTTCCTGCCGGAAAGGATCGCTTTCCCGTTCTGCGTTTTTTCCGGGCCCAGAGTTTTGTAGAACCAGAGGGGATAGCAGCCCTGCTCCGTTTCGTGGAAAAGCCTGTTTGCATGAAACTTTCCGGCTGAGGCTCCTTCAATTGAATCTTTAAGGCCCGCTTCCCCTCCGGACGCCGTATTGAGGCCCAGTTTGCAGCTTAGTTTTACCGCCGCCAGTACCGCCGCACCCGGATCGCCGAAGCCGGGAGCGCCGTGAAAGGTGTCCATGCCCAAAGCGCAGCCTTCCAGTTCCGTTTCAAGCCTCTGTCTGCGGTAAACCCCGGGAAACGCCTCTCCTTCGCCGGTGACGGAGGCCGCCCGTCCCCTCCGGAATACAAAAACCGTATGTCCCGGCCCCGCGGTTTCCCGCAGGATTTCTGCCTCGGCAGCGGCAATGGTACTGCGGGTAAAATCCGCAAGCGGCTTGACCGCCACGATAAAGGCCAGGGCTTCGGAATGGGGGCAGGCGCGGCGTATAAAATCTTCCAGAACCGGCTTTCCTGCCTTTGCGGGTATGTTGCACAGGATGAGATCGCGGTCACGGTCTCCGTTAAACAGGGTTGATGTGTGTGTACTCAAATTTTCGGATCCCAGTCCGTTCTGCCGGGCATTGTATCCGGTAAAGATTCCGGCAAGTTCATCCCTGTCGGTACTGATCGTGCGGACATCAATGCCCTCAAGAGCCCTGGCCGCACAGATACCGATAACGCCGCAGCCTGAACCGGCGTCCAGAATGTGCAGCGGGCCTTTGCGGTTTTGCAGTTCCCTCAGCAGACCCTTGTCCAGTTCTTCGGAAAAAACCTTTAACAGTAATACTGTGCCCGTGTCGATTTCCGCGGAGGAAAAAAGTTCCCGGGACAGTGCAAAGTTAAACTCCATCCCGCGGAATTTAAAGAGAACGGTTTTGTTGCAGTATCGTCTAACTATTGACTCGTTCGACGTATTCGTTGGTTTCAGTGTTTACAAGAATCTTTTCACCCTGCTTGATAAAGAGGGGAACCCGGACGGTAAGTCCCGTTTCGGTAACTACAGGCTTTGTCGCCCCGGAGACGGTGTCGCCCTTCACGTAGTTTTCCGACTCCGCAACGGTAAAGACCACCTTGTAGGGAATCTTGATATCGATTACCTTGCCTTCCCAGATGGTAAGATCGTAGGAATCCGTATCCTTGAGGTAGTATTTTTTTTCTTCGTTTTCCACTATGGGAACTTCGTACTGTTCATAGGATTCATTATCCATAAAATGAAAGTAGTCCTGATCCGCATACTGGTACTGGCAGGTCTTTACATCTACCTGAGCGTCCTCTATTTCCTGCTGGGTAGGGATGGTCAATGTCAGCACAGAACCATCCTTGATACTCTTCATCTTGATGCGTGCGATCGCGGTGCCCTTGCCCGGGTTGTGGAATTCCCTTTCAACCACCAGGTAAGGCTGGCCCTTCTGGAGCAGACAGCTCCCCTTTGCAATATCTCCGCCTCTTATCATGGTAAGAATCCTCTTCTCGAAAAAGCTTCACATATGAGGCTGTTCCAAAACTTCAGTTTTTGGAACAGCTACCTTGAATTTAGTGGAAAAACCGGGCCTTTGCCGGTTTTTCCAAGAGCTTGTTCCGAAACTAACCGAGTTTTGGAACAAGC
>JAIRXN010000154.1 GCA_031268245.1 Treponema sp.
AGTTTTGGAACAGCCTCTATTAAAGAATATTGCGGATAAGCAAAAAGATAACGGCAACGAGAGTAGTAAGGGCAACAATATAGACCCACAGGGGCAGGGGCCCTGCCGCTTCCCCTGCGGACGGCTTGGCGAAAAAGCCTCTCTTCGGAGGCGGCGCTCCTGAAACAGGAGTGGAATAACCGCAGATCGGACAGCCTGATGAAAAGAGTCCCTCCGCTCCGGTAAAACCGCAGGCGGGGCAGCGCACGGAGGCAAAGAATCTGCCGCAGGCAGGACAGCTCTTTGCCTGCCGGCTTACTTCTTCACCGCAGTTGTCACAGAAAAACCGGGGGCTTTTTTTCAATACTGCGCCTCGTTTCACCGTATTACCCTGCGGCCTTCTTCGTCTGAGAGGCCTCGTGCGGGGGAGAAGAGCTTTCGCTCTTGACCGCATGTTCCGTAGCTGCCGTTGCCGCGGCGGGGGAAGGATTCTCCGTTTTGGAAGTCTCGGTCTTCTCTTTCCCCCCGGGCGCGGCCGCAGCCGGTTTCGCTTTCCCCTTGTCGGTAACATAGAAACCGGAGCCCTTAAAGATAATACCGGTACCTCCGTTGATAAGCCGCCGGACATCCTTGCCGCACTGCGGGCAGATTTTTAACGGCTCATCGCTCATGTTCTGGAACACATCAAAACTGTGTCCGCAGGATTTGCATTCATATCCATAGGTAGGCATCACACTCTCCACGCATTTTTTTAAAAATTAAGAATCCGAGGCTGTTCCGCTATTCGGAGCCAAGCTTTTCTATTTTGATGATACTGAAAACATCCCGAAAAGTAAAGCAATCTCGCCGGAACTCAGGGGAGAAGTGATCAGGTTAATGGCGCTGCCGTCCTGCCGGGGGGGATTTGCAAAGATCAGAGAAGCCAGGGACGCCGTTCCTTCAAGGCCGCCTTCCGCCCTGGGCATCAAGGCTCTGGCCATGGTCATGAGGGCAAGAATGGCCCGGGCCTGACTCGGCTGGGAGAACTCCATCCGTATACGTCCGCTAAAGCTTTCCTTTTCGAGAGGGTCAAGAGCCGCAAAACAGCTTTCCGCGGGGATCTGCAGGGGAATGGAGAGGGCTTCAAGAACAGCGCCCAGATTGCGTGCGGGATCATCGACCCAGAGAGCCAGGGCGGCGCCCTCCCGGTAAGCCCTGAAACCATCGGGCACAACCTGTCCCGGATAGGGGCCGAAAGGATCGGGGGGCGCCCGGACTCCCTCCGCCGGCAGTCCTCCGGCATTCCGGTTTTTTACCCCCAGAAAAGCCTGATCCTTTTTCAGGGCTACCGATATTCCGTTATCCGCCGAAAACCAGAAGGAACTTCCGTGTTCTGCCCTGTACTTCTTCCAGGCCCTGCTGAAGAAAAAGGAAAAATTCGCCCGGGCGGCAGGGTAACTGCCCCGGGCATACGCCTGTATAGCCATCTCACTGCTGCCCGGAAAGAGAGCCAGCACCGCATTATCGGTACGGTCAAAGATTTCCGCCGCATACCTGTCCCTCAATCCTTGCTCCAGAATGAGCCGGGAAGAAGCTATATCCATATACATATATGCAAGAGCGCCGGAGTTAAGAGGGACAAACTCCATCCCCGGATACGTTTCCTCAACAGGGGGACTGCCGGCACAGGAAAAGAAAACAACAGCCGCCAACAGAGAAAAAAAGACGGCGCGGAAGCGGGAATGAAAAGTCCCCTTCATCAAATTTTTTACACTCTCTGTATGTGAACAAGCCACTTTTCTTCCCCCGCTTCAATTTCTTCCATATTTTTTACTTCGGCCCATACTGTTTCTGTTGCCAGTATTTCCGAAATGGCAAAGGCGGAGAAATTGTCCCATGCCTTTTTCAGTACGGCTGAACCGGAAAGCGTAAGTTTTATCCTGTCGGTAACCTCAAAGCCCTTTACCTTGCGGAGATTCTGTATACCGCGCACGAGATCCCGCACATCCCCCTCTTGGGAGAGTTCTTCGGTAATCTCCGTATCAAGGCCCACGGTAAGGGTAGCTTCGTTCAGCACCTTGAGGTTGGCCTTTTCTATGCGCCGTATGTCCAGTTTTTCCGCGGTAATCTCCAGAGTCCGGCTTCCGCCGTCCGCAGATTCAATGTCAATGGAGAGGGTTGCGCCTTCAAGAAGTCCCTGGATCTCACTCTGGCTTAGATCCTCAATTCTGGAGGCGGCAAGCTTCATGTCCTTGCCCAGTTCCTTACCCAGAACACGGAAATTGGCCTTTGCCTCGTAACGTACAAGGTCTTCCTCGTTATCCCGGAAAAGCACATCCTTTACGTTCAACTCTTCCCGGATAATGTCTTCCATTTCAAGGAGGGCTTTTTTTTCATCGTTATCGCGTGTTACAAGCTCAACGGTTTTAAGGGGCTGGCGTACCTTGATGTTATGCTGGGAACGGAGGGCCCGCCCCATGGAGACCGCATGCTGTACCGCGGCCATTCTGAATTCCAGATCCGGATCGCGGCGTTCCGCCCGCACGACGGGGTAGTCGGCCAGGTGCACCGATTCCGCATCCCTTTCGGAGCGGAGATTCTGCCAGATTGCATCGGTGATAAAGGGCATAAAGGGAGCGGCAACGGTGATCACCGTCTTGAGCACATCATGGAGCGTGGCATAAGCTTCAAGCTTATCCTGGTCGTTTTCGCTTTTCCAGAAACGGCGCCGGGAACGGCGGATGTACCAGTTGTTGAGAAGATCGATAAAGCTGATGATGGGATCGACGGCACGGGAAAGATCGTAGACATCAAGAGCGCTTCCCACATCCTCCGACAGAAGTTCTGCCATGGAGAGGATCCACTTATCAAGGAGATTGGAGGGATTCGCCGGCGCTCCTGTGGGACTAACTCTGTCTATAGCGGCGTAGGTAACAAAGAAACTGTACGCACTCCAAAGGGGAAGGATGATGCTTTTCAGCACCTCTTTCACTCCCTCGTCGCTGTAACGGAGATCTTCGGCCTTAATGAGCGCCGAGTGAATGAGAAAAAACCGGACGGCGTCGGCTCCGTAAGTATTCAGCACTTCCACAGGATCGGTGTAATTGCGGAGGCTCTTGCTCATCTTCTTGCCATCGGAAGCCAATACCAAACCGCTGACAATGCAGTTCTTAAAAGCAGGCTTGCGGAAAAGCGCCGCGGCAAGGACAGTAAGGGTATAGAACCAGCCCCTGGTCTGGTCAAGGCTTTCGTTGATAAAATCCGCCGGAAAATGACTGTCAAAGAATTCCTTGTTTTCAAAGGGATAGTGATTCTGTCCGTAGGGCATGGCGCCGGATTCAAACCAGCAGTCCAGAACTTCGGGAACCCGTTTCATCACGGAACCGCATTCGCAGGGAATGGTAATATCGTCAACAAAATGTTTGTGCAGATCTTTCATCTCCGTACCGGAAAGTTCTTTCAGTTCCGCACGGCTTCCTATACAGATCATCTTGCCGCAACCGGGACAGCGCCAGATGGGCAGGGGATTTCCCCAGTAGCGGTTGCGGCTTATCGCCCAGTCCCGTGCGCCTTCAAGCCATTTGCCGAAACGTCCTGTCTTGATGTGTTCGGGCACCCAGTAGATCTGACTGTTGGCATTCAGCATGTCTTCCTTGATCTTTTCAACATTGACAAACCAGGAACTCACCGCCCGGTATATGAGCGGGCTTCCGCATCTCCAGCAGTGAGGGTATGAGTGGAGAATCTGATCGCGTTTTACCAGTTTCCCTTCAGTCTTGAGACGCTCTATGATTGCCTTGTCCGCATCCTTGACGAAGAGCCCCTCGTAATCGGGAACCTCGGCGGTAAAGCGGCATTCGGCGTCAATGGGGCAGATGGTGGGAACTCCGGTTCCCTTGAGCACCCGTGCGTCGTCTTCACCGAAACCGGGCGCTGTGTGTACAATTCCTGTGCCGTCTTCGGTAGAGACAAAGTCTCCCGGATAGATCCTGAAGGCGTTCTGCTCCGCGGCTTGAGCGAAATAGGGAAACAGGGGTTCGTATTCGATGCCCACAAGGTCCGCCCCTTTCATGCGCCGGATAATCTTACAGTCTCCTTCGGCGGGAAGAGTGCCTGCCCCGGATTCCGCTTCCCCGTACATCTTTGGCGGATTCTTGTAGTACGCGGAAAGCCGTGCCTCCGCCAGGATGTAGCGGTCTGTCCCGTCCTGCACGAGCACATAGTCGATGTCCGGCCCCACGGTGAGGGCAAGATTCGACGGCAGAGTCCAGGGAGTGGTAGTCCAGGCCAGTATATATGTGTTTCCGCCGTCAAGGCCGTCGAGTCCGGGATGTGCGGAAGCCCGGCTCGCAGGAGCGATACCCTTCACCTTGAAGCGCACAGTGATTGCAGGATCATGAACATCTTTGTAGCCGCCCAGGTTGAGTTCGTGGGCGGAAAGCACCGTGGCGCAGCGGGGACAGTAGGGCAGAATGTAGTAGCCCTCGTAGAGAAGACCCTTCTCCCAGAGACTCTTCATCACCCACCAGATCGTCTCCATGTAGTCACCGTCCATGGTCTTGTAGTCGTTATCAAAATCCACCCAGCGGCCCAGACGGGTAATGACGGCCCTCCATTCCTTCACATAGCGGAGCACCGCGGAACGGCAGGCTTCGTTGAATTTGGCAATGCCGTAGGTTTCTATATCCGTCTTGGAATTGAGGCCCAGTTCTTTTTCAATAAGCGTCTCGACGGGAAGACCGTGACAGTCCCAGCCGAAACGGCGTTCCACCTTCTTCCCCTTCATGGTCATGTAACGGGGAATGATGTCCTTGATGGTACTGGGGATAAAATGCCCAAAGTGAGGCATGCCCGTGGCAAAGGGGGGGCCGTCGTAAAAGACAAACTCTTCCCTTCCCTCGCGTTGAGAAACTGATTTTTCAAAGATATGATTCTTCTCCCAAAAGACGAGGATCTCCTCCTCAAGTTTAGGAAAATTGACCCTGGGGTCTACGCTTTTATACACAGAATCCCTCCGAAGCGGCATAACATCCGGCTATACTATGCCATAAATGCGGAAAATAGGGAAGCAGGGCAGGATAAACGCATAGAAACACTTTTATCGTCAAAAAGTGAATTCTGAAGAAGAAAAACCGCTAAGGGCACAAAGAACACGAAGGTTTTCGATTAGAAAACTTCATTTTTGTTCCTTCCTTTGTGTCCCGCCGTCCCTGGACCCTTGATGGCCGCAAAGCGGCCTTCTCTGGTGGTTAAAAATCTTCAAATTTTGATGGTTTCGCGGTACTTGAAAGTAAACGCCGATGCCCTGCGGTTTCAACCAGGGCGAATGGAGAATCCGCTACTGCGGACGCAGCGTAAACAGACCTGTTATGCGAAGTATGTTTGGCTTTAATATATGACTTTTAATCCATTGTTTTTATACAGTTCCATATTCGTATCTACACTGATCAATATATAATCGTTTCTTATTGCTTCCCATATTAGGAATCTATCAAATGGATCTTTATGGTACATTGGTAATTTATAATTTGTTATTAAGTCAATATTATCAATATTTTT